>NZ_JAUBQB010000040.1:0-60789 GCF_036701035.1 Microcoleus sp. Pol7_B2
GATTTTAAATCACCCTAATCTTCCTTCAGTCTTGTCTTATGGTACTTTGGCTGCTTAAAAACTGTCCGGAGTATTGTAACTATAACCTTCTTCTATTATTTTCTTCTCTTCTTCTCTTCCTGCGTGTTCTTTGCGCCTTCCCGGTTCTTAAAAAAAGCCTTGCTCGCAAAATATTCCAAAAAACTCTAACAACTTTCCATTTTTGATACTTCAGGCAGATGTGGAGGTAGCTGTCAGTGTAGTAGTCTAATCGCGAAACTTTTTAGGTAAAAGCCTGTGAACAAATTTTTATTTCGAGCCGCGATCGGACTATTAATGGCATTTTTTGGGGCAATTACCTATTTTACAAACGACGTACAAAATCCCGTAACAGGAGAGAGACAGCGGGTGCAGCTTTCTCCCCGCCAGGAGATAGTTTTGGGATTGCAGGCGCGAGATCAAATGGCAGCCAAGCACGGGGGGCTTTATCCCAGCCAAAGTATTCAGCAGTATATCGATCAAGTAGGAGCACGAGTTGTCAACGGTTCGGCGGCGAAACAAGCAGGTTATCCGTTTGAATTCCACCTGCTGCGAGATCCCCAAACAGTCAATGCTTTTGCTTTACCGGGGGGACAAGTTTTCATTACTGCGGGGCTGCTGCGCCGGCTAAATTCCGAGGCTCAGTTGGCCGCTATACTAGGGCACGAAAGCGGTCACGTTGTCGCCCGCCACGGTGCGGAACACTTGGCAAAACAGCAGTTGGGCAGGGCTTTGGTAACGGCGGTTGGGGTGGCTACTAGCGACGATCGCGGGGGTGGTCAGCAGGCAGCATTAATTGCTCAAGCTGTCAATCAAGTTGTCGGTTTGCGGTACGGTAGGTCTGACGAACTTGAGAGCGATCGGCTCGGTTTTCGGTTTATGACGGAAGCGGGTTACGATCCTAGAGGTATTGTTGAGGTGATGCAAATTCTCGGTGCTGCTAGGAAGGGCGAAGCGCCGCCGGAGTTTTTGAGTTCTCACCCCAACCCTGAAAACCGAGTTCAAAAGTTGCAAGCTTTAATCGCGCAAAATTACCCTAACGGCGTTCCAGCTAATTTGGTGTCTGGACGCGAGGAGTTTGCTAAGAATTTGTCTGGCGGTTAGCAATAATTGCATAGGGCTTTACAAAAGTTATTACTAAAGGCGGATCTAAGTTCGGCTGGGAGTTGGCACGATCGACTTAATGAGCGATCGAGCAATTGGAAAGTTGAAAACCATGATTCAATCTTGGATGATTATCGGCGGCGTGACTTTCTCAGTCGCCATGGGCACTCTGTTTTTTAAACTGCGCGATATTAACTGGGCAGTCAAACTTCAAAGACCCGATTGGATGTTTTTTGAGCCTGCAATTCCGTTAATTTGGACGGTAATTTTTGCTTGCGGGGCCGGCAGCGCTACTTTCGTGTGGGAACAGGAACCAGGGAGCCTTAAAACATGGCTGCTGATGGCTTTGTACTTACTTTTAGAAATTGTAACAGTTGCTTATATTCCTGCTACTCTCAGAGCCAAAAGTCTCAAAGTAGGAACAATTTTGGGAGGGGCTGGCGAGATTTTGGGAGTTGTGCTGGCGTTGGCTGTTTTGCCGATTTCTCAAACCGCCGCTTTGTTACTTTTGCCTTACGCGATTTGGGGTGCGATCGGCACTTATACTACTTGGGAAATGATTCAATTAAACCCAGAAGCTGCATAAATATTCGGTGTTCTTCGGCGCACCCTACAGACTATAACCCTCTTCTCTTCTCTCCCTTTGTGTCCTTAGCGTCTTCGCGGTTAGTTAAAAAAAACATTGTTAATAATAGCAAATCCGTGCTAGCGGGTTAACCCACCCGAAAAAGTGAGGAAATCCGCTTAACAGTGTGTGGGTATTTGATGAGAAAATAGATGAATAAAACAGCGTTAAATCAAAGGATGACAGTTATCAATGGCCATTAAAGACCAGCCCCAAGCACCTCGTTTTCGACAAATTAGCAATGTCTTGTTATTGCTCTCAAGTTTGTTTCTGCTGGCAAACATCTTTTTACCGAATTTGTTCGGTTCCCAAATTCCGCAAGTGCCTTACAGCTTGTTCGTCCATCAAGTACAAGAACAAGATGTAGTCCGAGCTTCGGTAGGCCAAAATGAAATTCGCTACCAACTCAAAGGCGAGGGTGACAAACCCGGTCAAGTGCTGTCAACTACTCCAATTTTTGACCTGGAACTGCCTAAACTTTTGCAAGAAAAAGGCGTTGAATTTGCGGCAACTCCGCCGGCTAAAAATGGCTGGATCGGCAGTGTTTTAAGCTGGGTGGTTCCGCCGCTGATTTTTGTGGCGATTTTTCAATTTTTTATGAACAGACAGGGTGGCGGACCGCAGGGTGCGCTGTCGCTCGGCAAAAGCAAGGCTAAGGTCTATGTAGAAGGCGAATCGGCTAAAATTACTTTTGCTGATGTGGCTGGAGTAGAAGAAGCTAAAACTGAATTAGTCGAAGTTGTTGAATTTCTGAAAACTCCTGACAGGTTTACGGCAATTGGCGCGCGAATTCCGAAAGGCGTGCTGTTAGTCGGACCTCCGGGAACTGGCAAAACGCTGCTAGCAAAAGCAGTGGCTGGTGAAGCTGGCGTGCCGTTTTTTAGCATCTCCGGTTCAGAGTTTGTGGAACTCTTTGTGGGTGTTGGTTCTGCAAGAGTTAGAGATTTATTCGAGCAGGCAAAGAAACAGGCTCCTTGTATTATTTTCATTGATGAATTGGACGCGATTGGCAAATCTCGTAGCAGTAACGCTAGCTTCGGTGGGAATGATGAACGCGAACAAACTCTCAATCAATTATTAACTGAAATGGATGGTTTTGCGGCGGGCAATACTACGGTAATTGTGCTGGCTGCAACTAACCGCCCGGAAAGTTTGGATGCTGCTTTGTTGCGCCCTGGTCGTTTCGATCGCCAAGTTTTAGTCGATCGCCCGGATTTATCCGGCCGCGAAGCAATTTTGAACATTCACTCTCAAAAAGTGAAGTTGGGCCCGGATATTGACTTGAAGGCGGTCGCCACTCGCACCCCCGGTTTTTCGGGCGCAGATTTGGCAAATTTGGTCAATGAAGCTGCCTTGCTAGCTGCTCGCAACAAGCGCCTAACTGTAGCTCAGGAAGACTTTTATGAGGCGTTTGAGCGCGTTGTCGCTGGCTTGGAAAAGAAAAGCCGGGTGCTCAACGAAAAAGAGAAAAAGATTGTGGCTTACCACGAAGTCGGGCACGCGATGGTGGGTGCTGCGATGACTGGCGGCGGCGAAGTGTCAAAAATCTCGATCGTCCCGCGCGGTATGGCTGCACTGGGTTACACGTTGCAAGTACCGACTGAAGACCGTTTCTTGTTGGATGAATCGGAACTGCGCGGTCAAATTGCTACACTGCTGGGCGGGCGATCGGCTGAGGAAGTCGTGTTTGGTAGCATCACTACTGGCGCTTCCAACGACTTGCAAAGGGCGACCGATCTAGCTGAACGGATGGTGACCACTTACGGGATGAGTAAGGTTTTGGGGCCTCTAGCTTACGATCGAGGCCAGCAAGCAATGTTCCTCAACGACGGTATGGGAAATGCCCGCCGCGCTGTCAGTGCTCAAACTGCGGAGGCGATCGACCAAGAAGTGAAGGAAATTGTCGAAACTGCACACCAACAAGCTGTGGATATTCTGAAAGCAAATCGGGAATTGTTGGAAACAATTACGCAGAAGCTGTTGGAAACTGAAGTGGTGGAAGGCGATGCACTTCGCGAATTTCTCCATCAAGTGCGGGCTTTAGATAAGGTTACGGCTTGAGGTTAATAGGGTTTAATTAAACCGCAGATGAACGCAGATGATTCCAAATCATCTGCGTTTTGCGATCGCACTCCACGATGAGCCGACTGAAACAGACAACGGCAAACGGACAAACCCGCGTTTGTGCGATCGCAAGTAATCGTATTAAGGGAGAGCAATCACAGGGCGCTCTCCCTTCGCACCAAATACCTTCTGACTGCCATTACAGTATAATTGGTGAATATGACATAGTAAAAATTGTACAGAAATCATGACTATCGAGCTACAGATTTTTCAAACTGTCGTCAAGATGCCAGAATCTCTCAAACAAGAGATATTGCATTATGCAAAATATCTACTTGAAAAACACGCCAAAACAGAAACATCTCCCGAACAACTTGAACAACCTCATGGTTATGGTAGTTGGGCTGGTCAGATCGTTATGTCTGATGATTTCGATGAACCGCTGGAAGATCTAAAGGAATATATGTAACATGGAATCCCTTTTAGATACTCATGCCTTTCTGTGGTATTTGCTTGGCGATTCCAATCTAGGTACTAAAGCAAAAGAAGCGATCGATACTAAAACAGGTTTATATTTTAGTATTGCCAGCCTGTGGGAAATCTCTATTAAAATTAATGTCGGTAAGCTTCAACTGAATCGACCAGTTGAAGACCTGCCGAAGGAATTGCAATACATTAACGCTCAAATTCTACCAATTACACTTTAAGACACGGAGATTTATGCAGGTCTTCCTCTGCATCATCGAGATCCCTTCGATCGCATTCTGGTAGCACAGACTATGAATCATTCGCTGGTTTTGATTAGTCGCGATGAGGCTTTTGATGCTTATCCAATTCAGCGAGTTTGGTCATGAAGAAGGCAAAAGTTTTATACTAGCGATCGCCCCTACCTAATTAATAACCAAAAACCCAATAAACATAGAGAAATCCGGCTGCTTCAAAACACCGGGTTTCTAAATATTGTTGCTGCATTTTCGACCGATTAAATTCCGGGCACGTAGGCCATAACTGGAGTACCTTGCTGCTGCTGCTGCGCGATTTCCAAAAGGCGTTGAATGCGATCCTCTGTCGGCGGGTGAGTGCGGAAAAGTGACTGCAAACCTTTAGTCGAAAAAGGATTCACAATCAGCAGCGGCGACATTGCAGGATTGCCGTGCATGGGAATTTCATGACCCAGTTTCTCTAATTTCTGCAGCGCGTTTGCTAAGCCGATCGGGTTATTGGTAATTTCCACCGCACCGCTGTCGGCTGCAAATTCCCTCGTCCGAGAAATCGCCAATTGAATTACGGTTGCTGATAGCGGTGCTAAAATGATTAAAAACAGCAAACCAAAAGGATTTGCGCCTTGTCTGCTATCCCGCGTTACCGGGCCGTAAAGCGCTCCAAAAGTCAGAATTCGCCCGACAAATGTAATCGCACCGGCAATTGTGCCTGCAACTGCTTGAGTGAGGGTGTCGCGGTTGCGGATGTGAGTAAGTTCGTGCGCTAAAACCCCTTCCAATTCTTCGCGGGAAAGCAGCTTGATGATGCCTTCAGTAACTGCTATTGTCGCGTGTTCCGGGTCTCTTCCTGTGGCGAATGCGTTGGGAGATTGAGTGGGAACTAGAAATATTTTCGGCACCGGAATTTGGGCTTTTTCGCTCAGCGAGGCTACCATATCGTAGAGTTCGGGAGCTTCGCTGCGGGCGAGCGGCTGAGCGCGGTAAGCCATTAACGCGGCCGTGTCGGAATAGTACCAAGAGCTAAAACTTGAGAAGGCGGCTAGCGCTAAACCGATGTAAAGTCCTTGCTCGTTCCCGATTAAATAATAACTTCCTAAAACGAGAAGGCCGCTTAGGAGTCCTAAGAGAGCGGCTGTTCTGAGTTGATTTGTTCCTAGCATGGCGGGTTGAGGGCGATCGCTATTTTGATATTTTTGAGCTTGTAATTAGATTTTCATAATTGCGGGCGATCGCGCCTCTATCTGCCGAAATAACTGCTGCCGCCAATAGTAGTATTTCAAGTTTTCTGTCAGAAACTGGGAATCCCTCGGGAGGCTCTCTCGCCTGCTCTCAAAAGGTGGCATAGCGGCAGGATATGACATTTCCAGCCCGAACCTGGAACCCAGATTAAAAACAAAATAAACCCAGATTAAAAACAAAATAAACGCAGACAATCTTACATTCATCTGCGTTTGTCTGCGTTCATCTGCGGTTGAATTCTTCAACCCTAAACCGCTTGCACTTGCTTTTCCTCAACAGGAACAGGTTCTTGATAGACGGTTTGAGACTCATTAGCCAAAAACTCGGCTAATTGAGCTTCGATTTCATCCCGCACAATCTGGCGGTATTCCAGGAAATGCTCGTTGTGAGCACACACTGTTAAATAATGATCCCAAACCGCAGGATTGCGCTTGAGAATGCTGAACAAATGATGCCAAAACTTCCAGCGAGTTTTGCGCTTGACTCCCTGCCGCCAAACCACAGTTAACAGTGCTCGCAAATCGATCCAACTGGGAACTCTCGCAGGTATCTTTGCTGTAGGTGCACCCAACATTAAGAAATGGCGATAAGTCCGGTCTAAATATTTCTCAGCATCGTACACTTCGCAGAATGCCTCGACATATTCGCGGGCAATATCTTCGAGAGGCCGCGTCGGGATAAAGTTCATCAAGGTAGTCTGGTTGAGGTTGCCAGATTTGTCGCGCAACCGCCCTTCTTTTGCTAGTCTGTGGGACAATGCAGTGTGCGGCAAAGCTTGCAGCATTCCAAAGGTTGTGCTCGGAATTGCTGCTGCTTCGGCAAACTGGACAATCCGCT
This sequence comes from Microcoleus sp. Pol7_B2, assembly GCF_036701035.1. NCBI lineage: Bacteria > Bacillati > Cyanobacteriota > Cyanophyceae > Oscillatoriales > Microcoleaceae > Microcoleus > Microcoleus sp. Pol7_B2. Next base: position 6,610 of record NZ_JAUBQB010000040.1, read on the forward strand.
GGCCGGCACCGGGTTTTTCGCCGTCAAATCCGATGATGAATCCGGCCATTACTCGCAAACCGGATTTGGCAATTAACTCTACGGATTCTATCAGAGAATTGCGGGTATTTTGGAATTTTTTGGTCATTTGCAGGCTTTCTTCATCGGGAGTTTCAATCCCTAGAAATACTGCATTAAAATTGCACGCTACCATCATATCCATCAATTCTTGGTCTTGGGCTAAATCGATGGAGGCTTCTGTGTTGAAAGTAAACGGAAATTTGTGTTCTTCTTGCCAGACTTGTAAGTCTTTTAGCAACAGTTTGACGCTGCGTTTGTTGCCGATAAAATTGTCGTCTACCATGAACACGCCGCGCCGCCAGCCCAAGTTGTAGAGATAGTCTAATTCTGCTATCAATTGTTGGGGGTTTTTGGTGCGGGGTTTGCGGCCGTAGAGGACGATGATGTCGCAGAATTCGCACTGGAAGGGACAACCTCGGGAAAATTGAATCGACATCGAATCGTAGGCATCTAATTCCAGCAAATCGAAGCGGGGGACAGGAGTTGTCGTAACATCGGGTTTTACGCCATCCGATCGATAAACTCCGCTTTTTTCGCCGCGCGCTATTGCTTCGACGAACATCGGCAAGGTGATTTCGCCTTCGTCTAGAATCAGGTAATCTATGCCCGCTGCTTGAGGTTCTTCGGGTACGGAAGTGGGGTAAGGGCCGCCGCAAGCTACGGATTTACCGCGCCGTTTTGCTTCGCGAATGATGTCTAGCAAATCTTCTTTTTGGACAATCATTGCTGACAGAATAACGAGCTCTGCCCATTCCCATTCTGCTTCGGTGATTTGTCTGATGTTGCGATCGACTAACTTAAATTCCCATTCTTGGGGTAAAATAGCTGCTACTGTTACCAAACCCAGCGGTGGCAGCAGAACTTTCCGATCAACTAATTCTAAGATTTTCTCGTAAGACCAAAATGTTTTCGGAAACAGCGGGTAAACTAGAAGAACTCGCATTATATGTTAAACCTCACATCAGTAAACAACTTGCGATCGGGCTGGCGTGTTTGAGAGTTCGATCGACTCTCAAGACTTCATGTTAAGGCTAAAATTACGATCTTGCACTCGATCAAATATTTGGCGATGGGTCACACCCCCTAAACCACACACAATGAGCGCAATTTTTAGCTTGCAGTTCCCTGTTAAAGTTTGCAAATGCTGATATCTTATCGTATTTGACCCTTAATTGACGATAATCGCATTTAAAAAGCATGGGATTAAGGCAAAAAAGAACTGTAAAAACTTCCCTTATTCGTAAGATGCGCCTCGGCGCACCCTACATATATCTCGTAAGATACACATTCCCTCTTCCCTGTTCCCTTTTCCCTGTTCCCTTTTCCTTCTAATTTGAATCTTTGCCAGGAATCCCGCTAGTTCTTAACATATCGGCAACTGTGCCGCAGTAACTCGGCATTCCTATGCTTTCGGGATTCACAAGATTTTGATAGGTAAAATGGCGGTAGCTGATGCAAAATCTATCCCAAGCAGCCACTTGAATTCGGAACAGCCAAATAAAGAAATCAGCCAGCCAAGGTGACAGAGTAATCCGAAAAAATATCTTTTTATTCAAATACTGGCAAGCTTGTTCTACCACTTCATTAGCTGTAATCGCCGGATTTCCTAGCACAAAATGTCGCGGTTCTTCGGAAGCAGGTGGATGTTCAACTAAATAATTAACTACTTTGGCAATATCTGCACCGTGGATGAAGTGAAAACTGCCATCTGCCTTAAACCAGCGAATCAAACCAATCCATTTGGCGACAAGTGGTAGGCCAGATGACAAGTGAGAGACTGGTTTTTCAGGGTCTCCTCCCAATACTAATGTCGGGTAAAGTGCCGTAATCGGAGGCACATTTGTCAAAGCTGACAAATGCACCATGCAGTTGTACTTTGAGCTAATATAATCTGTCCCCAGTTCCCCGGCTTCTTTGAGCAAATTGTTGTCTCTACCGAGAATGCTGGCAGTTGAAAAATAAATTACTTGCTGGCAAGTCTGTGGCGAAAGTAGTTGAATTAGGCGCAGAGTTTTGGTTACGTTAACATCAAAAACTTCTTGAGTTCCTCCCCAAGCAGTAGCGGCTACAATTGCGACATTAATTGTTTGCAGAAGTTCGGCGTGTTGATCGATATCTCGCATATCGCCTTGTATTATATGGATGCCGGGGCGGGCTTTCCAGTCAAATTTTAATTTTTCTGGGTTGCGAACTAATAAGTAAAGTTCGTGGTTTGTCTCTTGAATCAAAGTTTCGGCCATGTAGTGACCGATACAGCCACTTGCACCCGTCACAAAAATTTTTTTGGAGTTCATTTTGCCGCAGGGGAAGAGGGAGGGTTTGACGCTTTTTCGACAGTAGGGAGACGGCATTGGCTATTAGTGTCAACTTAAACCTAAAGTCCATGAGGAATATCCCTTTTATTCGAGTCCAGATACCCCTAAATCCCCCTTAAGAAGGGGGAGTTTGAGTGCTTCATATCCCCCCTTATTAAGGGGGGTTAGGGGGGATCTAGACTTTGATACAAACAAGAGAGACGGTCGGTTTTACGTTCAGTTGACACCAAGGGGCTCTTGGAGTGTCCTACAAATATCAGATGCAATTAACCCGATTCGCTCCGATTATATAATCTTTTTCGACGGTAGGGAGACGGCATTGCCGTCTCCCTACAAATATCAGGTGCAATTAACCGGATTCGATCGGATTCTACAATCGAAATCAAATCAAGCAGCAACTGCAAGCAATTTGTCGGCTTGTTTTGCGGTTTCAAAGAAGAAACGCACGTTATCTTCGGGAGTTCCCGGTAATACACCGTGTCCCAAATTGAGGATGTGTCCGCGCGGGCCCGCTTTGCGAATTGTATCAAGAATTCGATCGCGAATAAACGGTTGAGAACCAAACAACACGCCCGGATCGAGATTTCCTTGAACGTTCATATTCGGGCCCAAACGCTTGCGCGCGTCGGCCATATCAACTGTCCAATCGACGCTGATGATATCCGCGCCGGATGTTGTCATGCGTTCGAGGAGGCCGGCGCTACCGGTGACTAACAGAATTAGCGGTGTGTCGGGATGGGTTTTTTTGACTTGCTCGAATACTTGTTTCTGGTAAGGTAGAGCGAAGGTGTCGTAGTCCTGCGGGGAGAGTTGGCCGGCCCAAGAGTCGAACATTTGCACTACTTGCGCGCCGCAGTCGATTTGATAGCGCACGTAAACGGCGATCGCATCGGCGAATTTCGACAGCAACTGATGCAGTAAAGTTGGATCGGAAAATGCCATGTTTTTGATGATCGCATAATCCTTAGAACCTTTACCCTCAACCGCATAGGCCGCCAGCGTCCACGGCGCGCCCACAAAGCCGAGCACGGTGGATTTGTTGCCGACTTCCTCGCGCAGGGATTTCAGGATGGTTTTGATAAACGGCAAGCTTTCTTCCGGGTTCAGCGGTTGCAGGTTGTCGATTTGCTGCTGAGTGCGGATGGGTGCGTGGATAATCGGGCCTTTGCCTTCGGCGATGTCCATGTCGATGCCCAAACCCGGCATGGGGGTGACAATATCGGAAAACAGAATTACGCCGTCGGGTTGAAACGCGCGCCACGGCTGAAGGGAAACTTCGATCGCAACTTCGGGAATTTCGGAACGTTCGCGAAACGAGGGATACTTTTCTCGCAAATCTCGATAGGCTTTCATGTAGCGACCGGCTTGACGCATCATCCACACTGGCGGACGGTCTAGGGTTTCGCCGCGGGCAGCCCGCAACAACAAGGGAACTTCTTTTAATGCCGACATTTTAACTTTTCTCTACCTTAGATATTTCAATGCCTTTGGTAGCTTACCACTGTGCGATCGTCCTTTTTGACAAAATCGTTGTGTGTACAAATGTGTATTTTGTCATGGCCAAAGAAAGTGAGGCGATAGCCAGAGATCGACTCGTATATAAAGAACTGGTATAAATCCTGTGTATAGGGCCAGAAACCCGGTTTCTACGAAGAAACCGGGTTTCTGAGCTACAGTTTGACCTACTTACCTCGTCACGCAGACTCCGCCCACCACTACCCGACATTGATCTGGGCCCGCATCGAATCTACTATCATTCCGCCTCGCAGAGTCTAACTCTCTAGTCCGCGAATTGTAATAATAATCTCCCGCCGGATACCTTCTATTCGGGACAGCGCAGTAAGTCGAGTCTTGATTACCCTCGTCAAACCTTACTCTCACCATAGAACGTCTCTCGCGACAATCAATAGACTGCAAGTCAAAATCATTTTGCAACAGCCGTTCTCTATCATATCCACCGTCATATCGATCGCTATCTCGCCTCGTGTACCAATCGTCCCGCGAATTGCGAGATTGTCTGCCGCCCCCATCAATTCCCGCAACTTCCAGCGTGTAGCTACCGCCTCTGGCAGCATCTTTTGCTAACACTAACAGTTTGTAATCGCCACTACGGGGAATTTGATAATTAAAAGAACGGTCTTGCGTAAAAGCGACTTGTTTGTTGTTCCCGTAAAACAGCACCATGACGGGAGTAAAACCGCGACTTCTATCTGTGTCTAAAAACACTTCAATGTTATCGCCTTCCCGAGCGCTGAATGTGTATTCTTGACCACGCAATTCTTCCGTCGGAGAGCCCGGAACCCACATATTCCGAAAACGGTAGATGGGGGAAGTGCGGCGAATTACTCCATCTATGCGATCGTTATTCCCTATCTGTTCGCCAACCGCACTTGAGGAAATCCCGGTAAGTGCCAATCCCGTAACTAGGAATGCGGCAGCAATACTGTTTAACAAGTTGTGTGCTTTCATATCAACCTCTCGAAAAATTTAAAATTTTTTTGCTTTTTTGGCGCCGACATTTGCATACACAATCCATTTTAAATGTAATTTCTGCCAACCGTGTCTACCTCACCCAACCCGGCTATTTAGCGGGTGCAAAATCTCATGTTAAAGTTATAGACGTTGATCCCTAATCTAAAGTTGCGATTGATCGCCACAAATCAGCAATCCCGATTCAGCGTCGAGACTCGCCCTAATTCCCATTGGCAAAGCAGCGTTAACTCCCTCGTGCCCGAAGGGCAAATCCGAGACAATGGGAATATTCAAGTCCCCCAGCCGATCGCGCAAAACCTCTTCAATGCTAAAACTGGGAATAGTTGGCTCAATCTCGCAACGACTGAAGCGCCCCAAAGCAATGCCCCGCACCCCAGCGAAAGCCCCCGCCATCCGCCACAAAGTCAACATTCGATCGACCCTGTAAGGAGCCTCGGAAACATCCTCAAAGGCGAGAATAACCCCGGTCAAATCCGGTTGATACGGGGTTCCGAGCAAATGAGAAGCCACCGTCAGATTCGCCGGAAACAGCCGCCCGGTGGCTTGTCCGCTGCCCCATCCTTTACCTTGCAAAGATTGTAAGGGACGACCTTCTATGCAGTCAAAAAGTCGATCGACAGACCAATCCGGTTCAGCAGCCAAAGTTGTCAGCATCGGCCCGTGAACGCCCCAAACGCCCAATTTAGCCTGATTCCACAGCAAAGCAGTAATATCTGAAAAGCCGATTAACCATTTCGGCGAATGGGAATCGGGAGTTGGAAATTGGGAATTTTCCGCCTTTCCCACATTTCCTTTTTCCAAAAGTCGAGTGCTGCCGAAACCGCCACGAACACAGAGAATACCGCGACAATCCGGGTCATTGAGGGCATCTGCCAACTGTCGGACGCGGTTTTCGTCGGAACCTGCCAAATAGCCCCAGCGATCGTCAAAACCCGGTGTTAATTCAAGTCGATAGCCGCGAGATTTCCAAATTTCTACACCCTTGTCAAAGTTGGTTGATTCTCGCAAAGTGCCACTAGGGGCAATTACTTTGAGCAAATCTCCTGGTTGCAGAAATTTTATGTCAGTCATTAGTTATTAGTTATTATTTATATCGTGTTTGGTAAATCGATCGTAATTCCGTATGGGCGGGTTTTACAGACAATTTCTGACTGAAACAGACAATCTCGAAAACCCGCCCCCACCCACCCATAAATACAAACCTACATTTTCGGATTCTATGCAAATTTCAGGTTGATGTGGGTTATCGGTTGTGACGGGGCGGGTTTATCTAGATTGTTGATAATCGTTAGATATTGTCGGTGAAACCCGCCCATACCGGACATGGTTAATTATTGATTTAGGAATAAGTTTTTGAGATTGTTGGTTAATCATTGCTAGGGTAAAGTCAGAATTTCGACCCCAGAATCAGTCACAGCCAAAGTATGCTCGAATTGAGCCGAAAGCTTTCCATCCTGCGTGATAGCAGTCCAACCATCGGCCAAAATTTCCACTTCCCAAGTACCCTCATTAATCATCGGCTCGATCGTAAAAACCATGCCTTGTCTGAGCTTCTTCCCCGTGCCCCGCTTACCGTAGTGCAAAATTTCCGGTTCGGTGTGAAAAACGCGGTGAACGCCGTGTCCCGCAAAATTTCGCACTACCGAAAAACCCTGGGCTTCAGCATATTCTTGAATCGCTGCACCGATGTCGCCAGTACGAGCACCCGGTTTGACTTCCGCAATTCCTCTTCTTAAACATTCCTCGGTTACTTCAACTAACTTTTTCGCTACAGGTGAAGGTGTTCCCACAAAAAAAGTTTTGGAAGTATCGCCATGATAACCATCAACTAAAGGTGTTACATCAATATTAATAATGTCACCTTCTTTCAGAATTTGTTTCGCATTGGGGATGCCGTGACAGACTACTTCATTGACGCTAGCACACAGAGATTTTGGAAATCCTTTATAGCCTAGCGGAGCGCTTTTTGCTCCGTGTGCCAAAGTCCAGCGTTCGGCTTCGTCGTTAATTTCGAGAGTGCTTACACCCGGTTTTACCATAGGTTCGAGATGTAGCAGAAGTTCGGCGGCTAAACGGCCTGCTTGGCGCATTTTTTCGATTTCTCTACTGGATAAAAGCACTAAACGTTCGGTTGCCATAGTTTTTTCAGTTTTCTTTTTTCGGACTCGATTAAGAGTTTATTTAACTCAATTTTAGAATAGAGTTGAACTGCTGCTCAATAAACTTATAATGTGCGTCAGTCAGCGGATATTTCTAAAAATTGGCCAGTATTATTACTGACGCACCCTACTAGCAGTGATAGATTTGAACCAGTGTTCACAACGATCGCCCAAAGCTGCTAAAGAATATTCTACCTCTGCTTGTCGCCTGCAAGCGCTGCGGTCAATTTGGTCTAAGCGGCCGATCGCACCTACCAAGCCATTTACGCTATCAGGCTCCACTAAAAAGCCCGTCAGCCCGTCTCTCACAATTTCCGCCGGCCCCCCGCGCTCGTAAGCAATCACCGGCACACCGCACGCTAAAGCCTCGATCGCGACATTTCCGAAAGCTTCCACCCAACGTGGTGTCATCAACAATGCTCGGCACTGACGGACTTGCTCTTGCATTTGGGTTGTTGTCAGAAACCCTAAATATTCTACCGGAGCATCCGGGTAATCTGCACAAATTTTTTGCCAATAATCCTCATCTTGCATTTTGCCCATAATTTTCAGGGGAATGCCTGTAATTTTCGCTGCTGCTACTGCATCTTCTAAGCCTTTTTCCGGGGCGATGCGGCCTAGCCAAGCTAATTTAGACTGCGGTTGGTTGCAAAATTCGTACAGGGATAAATCTATGCCATTTCCCAACAACTGACATTGATCGGCAAAGGCGAATGTTTTGGCTTGAGAAGCGGTGTGAACTCCGATCGTACCAGGAAACTGGAGGGCGGTTTGTCCGGCTATGCGATCGAGGGCTGCAGAAAGGGAGCCCATGCTGATCAAATGTGCGATCGGAATCCTAAAAAATGGTGTCAAATAAAACGGCAGCCAATCGTAGGCAAAATTAACAATGACATCCCATTCATCCTGAACTTGCCGAGCATATTCCCACATATTCGCCAGCACAGAATCTGCGGGCATCACAATAGGATCATTGTAATTTTGTGTTTGGGCCGTTACTTGCAAATCACCCGTTATTTCGATTACGGGAATTGATTCTAAAACTGAACCAATCGGCGCTACAACTGCTATTTTATGACCGCGACTCTGTAATTCTTTAGCGATGTTAAGGACTGTAAGTTCGACTCCGCCGCCCAACCCAGAACCGAGTTGACCGACCGAAGTTGAGAGGAACAATAGTTTTAAATGGTTATTAGTCATTAGTCCTTAGTCATTAGTCAGCATTCACTAATTTTAACATAATCTAAATTATAAATTTCCAATTTCAAATCTCAACTTCAAATTATTTGAAAATTGCTACATTTATTAATCCATTCCAGAACGCGGACGGAGGCGGTTCAACTGATTGATTGCCCAGCGAGCAGTTTCCTGAACTTCTGGATCTGGATCGTCCGTCGCACGGTGCAACAAGTAACTGATTTGATTCACCAATTCGTAAATCCGCGTCAAGTCGCGAATTGCATTTTTACGCACTTCTGGATTTTCATTCTGCAGCGAAATTGACCACGCATTATTCATGGGTTTGAGCGTGCGAATGCCAATTTCCGAGAGACTTGCCAAAATTAAACTGTACTGCTTGGAGTCGGAATTTGCTAGCAAATCGAGCAACGGCTCAACTGCTCTGGAATCTCCCCGCTGGCCGAGTTCCCAAATTGCTTTGCCCCTCTTTGCCGGATTTAGGTGCTGCAAATCTTCAATCAGTGCTTCAATAATATCAAGTTTAGGTCTACCATCCGTTTCGGGAAGGGCAATATCTTTCTTGCGACTCGCTAGGGAATCGCCTTGATTAGTTGTTTCAGGAATGTTGAAACCTGTGTTGCTGTACCCATTGCTGTGAGGTTCCAAGGGCGAGGTGTCGGAATTAATTCGATCGCCCTCGACTGCTGCATCCTTGGATTCTGGTTCCCCGGATTCCCTGATAAACGGTAAAGGTCGATCGCTGCTCTCGATACTGTGGCCTTTTGGCAAATCAAAAGGGTAGGGCAAGGCTGACAGCGACTGTCGCCCCGAAGAAGTCTCTTTCGGTCTACTTTCGTGCGAGTTTGTAGGAGAATCAGGATTAGTAAATTGAGAGTTTCTTTGGTTGTGGCGATCAAATCTTCCTCGTCTTCGCTTAGAATAATTTGACTCGTCACTGCTAACTAATTTGAGCATGATAAATACTGCCGCTGCCGTGACGACAACTGCTGCCAAACCCAACATTAAGAACCCCCGCTGACGAGACAAAATGACGATCAAATTGGATACCGATTTCGGGATCTTAGAATTAGATTTGGACGTTTTGGACGGCTGAGATTTGTTTTTATCGGGCGCTGGAGACGGTTTTGAAGGCTTGGAATCCTGGCGATCGTCCGAGGGAGAGTTCGCCTGAGCAATTTCTGGGGAAACAGCCCGGTAGGAAGCATTGAGAGCATGATGCTTTCCGTCCGCACTTGGACTGAACGCAGCGCCCAGACAGGCAATGCAGGTGAACAAACATACAGAGGAGCGGTAATGCGCCATAAGACTCAATCCGGGTTTTGAGAGGCAACGCCGCATGACGAGCTTTAGTTTAACCTTGAGTTAGCTCGATCCTAGCTGCTATGGGCTTAACTAACTCACTAATAGCACCAGACTAACGAAAAACCCTGGTTTGAGAGGGCACCGAGCCAGCTCTCATAAGCACAATTGTGTCATTGACGTGCAACTCCTTTAAATAATTAGTTTAAAACGAACAACTACATCGGCGGCCGCGACTTGAGCAGCGGCATCCCGAAAGTTGATTGCAGCTAATCTCACCTACGTGCAGTGTGCAGTGCAGGCCCCGCAGCGCAGCACTGCGGGGACACTAGCAGACGATTGTGGCTCGCCGTCGATTTCTCACTAATAGCGTGGCATGACCAAGAGTTTAACAAGCTTCCGAGCCTGCGGGTCGATCGTTTTTGTCTGAATTTGGGCGGAAGTGGGACAGGGGGATTGGCATTGGAAACGAGAAACCTGATTTTTTCGTTAATTCTTCCCTGCTCAACCGCATATTTTCAGTACATTCAAGGACGCACTCTGGAGATCGTAAACCAGTTTTATTTACCAAAAATGCTGTAAGAAAGAGAGCGCTGATTTGACAGATGTTAATTTGAAGGGGGCAATTATGCCGGATAGAAGTGTTTGGGCGATCGGCTAAGATAACCGTTAGGAAATATTGTATTCAGCTAGCCAGCGCCAAAAATCATACTATTTTGTAAAAGTAGGGTCGGATTTAGTTAGGAGCTATAGTGAGAGCGAGTAGACCGTTTCACGCACGCGCCTTCTCCCCACGTTCTGTTTATTTATACCCACTTACTTAAGTTAAATCAATCGGTATTTAATGCTGTGCCGCCAAATTTGATATAAGATCGACCTAAATTTCTAGTGTGAGAGTAGAGGCGTTTGTGAGCCAACAAGATATTTTAAATTTAGCAAAAGAAGGCGATGCCAGGGCGATCGCATTTCTGATCGGCCAAGCACTCCAAAGCTTCGGCGTCACGGCTAAAGCCAGCCGGGAAAATGACACCCTGCACCTGCTGCTGGAAGCAGAACAATTGCCCGCAGAAGAAGCCTGTCTCCGAGTCGCAGTCAAAGGGTTGCAGCGGCTGCAACCAAATAACCTTTACTCAGTGACAATTTACGGGCGGCAGGGCGGCCAGCAATTGCCCGCTTGGACTCAGACGGTAGAATTAAAAAAACGCTTGACTTCCGAACCCGTGAGTGCATTAGTTGCCGTGAATGCAGCAGTAGCCGCGAGTGCAGCAGTAGCCGCGAGTCTACCCGCTTCTCCCATTCCTGTCACTTTGCCCAAGCTAGAAAAACCTCAAAATGTCACAATTGAGCCCCCTCCAACACCAGAACAATCTCCGCCCCAACCCCCTAAAATCCCCACTCCAAAACCCCCAAATCAAAGGCAGCAAAAGCCATCACCGCAGCCAGAGTTAGCCCGCACTAAAACTAAAAAATTTGGGTTCTCAGTCGGTGCTCTGAGTCTAATTCTCGTGCCGATATCCGGCCTTGTGCTGGCTTCTCAACTTTACAAATCTTCAACCACCGCTACTAATAACCCTCTAACGTCAAAGCCTGCGGTACAAGAAGTGAGCTCGACACCAGCACCAGCAGCCGCAGCCAAACCCCTTCCAGATCCAAAATCGCCCTCCCCGGCTGCCAAAAAACCTGCCACTGTGCCCGCAACTGTCAGTATCAAAGCAGTTGGCGACATGGTTCCCGGTACAAATTATCCCTACAACAAACTGCCGGCAAAAAAAGAGATGTTATTAGAGTCGGTAAAACCGTACCTCAAAGGAGCTGATATTCTGTTTGGCAATTTTGAAAGCACGATGACCGATTATCCTTACAGTTCCAAAGCAGGCGGCGGACGAATGCTGATTGCCTTTCGGACGCCTCCGAGTTATGCCAAAATCTTCAAAGATGTTGGTTTTGATATTTTGAGTATTGCCAACAATCACTCTTACGATTTTCACGAGCAGGGATTTAATGACACGATTAAAAACATCGACAGCAATGGCATGAAGGCTGTTGGTAAAAGAAATCAAATTGTTTATAAAAATGTCAAGGGCGTGAATTTTGCCTTTATCGGTTTCAGCAACTACGGCGACGTTCACAATTCTTTGCTGGAACTGAAAGCAGGCTCAGAAGTTGTCAAAAAAGCTAAGGAAAAAGCTGATATTGTAGTGATATCAGTTCATGCTGGCTCTGAAGGAACGGGAGCTCTGAATGTGAGAAATAAAACTGAGTTCTTTTACGGAGAAAACCGGGGAAATATGGTTTTGTTTTCGCGGACGATGATTGATGCGGGAGCAGATTTGATTTTGGGACATGGCCCGCACGTTCCCCGAGCGATGGAACTTTATAAAGGGAAATTGATTGCTTATTCGCTGGGCAATTTTTTGGGTTATCGCACTTTGTCCTCAGCAGGAGCACTCGGTAAATCTCTAATTTTGGATGTGAAAATGACTCCGCAAGGGGATTTTGTTTCTGGTAAGATTATCCCCATCCAACTTGACGGGCGAGGTGTGCCGGCTGTTGATAACAATTTTAGGACTGTGGGGTTGATTGACCGTTTGACAAAGAGCGATTTTCCCAATAGCGGTTTGACAATTGATGACAAGGGACAAATTTTGAAAAAGAGTAAGTAGTTATTGGGAATTGGGAATTTTAACTGGTTCCCAGGCTCTTCCTGGGAACCGATATCCAGAGGCTCTGCCTCGAAAAGTGATCGGGAAAATTGGAGGCTGAGCCTCCGGATCTGCGTTACCAGGCAGAGCCTGGAAGTAATCAAACTCTTGTGGCCCGTTGCTCGGAGCAACGCCCGAAATATGCAATTTAAATGGAGTACAGCTTACCCGCCCCTATAGTGCAATCATCGTTTTCAAAGCTTCTTTCATTTCGTCTGCTGTCGTCGTTGCCGTACCGAACTGACGCACGACAATACTAGCCGCCAAATTGCCCAAAACTGCCGCTTCCCAACCAGATGCACCGACGCACAAAGCTAAAGTCATTGCTGCTACAACTGTATCTCCAGCACCGGTTACGTCGAATACATCAGTCTTGTTAAAAGGGGGAATGTCCCAACTTTGAATGGCAAATTCCCCCTTTTCACAAATGGATGTTGGAGAAGGTGAATTTTTGATTTCTTCGCCGTTCGCTCTTTCAAACAAAGTCATCCCTTCTTCGCCGCGAGTAATCAGGATTTTTTGAGCTTGAGTTAAGTTCAACAAATCCCGTCCTGCTTGCATTAAAGTTTGAGGGTTTTTGATAGCATATCCGACGGCTTGCTCGGCTTCGGGCAAGTTCGGAGTAAATAACATTGCTCCAGAATATCGCTGCAAATTTGTTTGAGCGTCTACTATTGTTTTGCCGGGAACCACTGCCGATTCGATCGCCAAATTCGTCAAAACTCCGTCGCCGTAGTCGGAACAAACCACTGCATCTACTGTCGGTATTTGCTGCCGGATGTAGTCTGCCAATTGCAACTGCAAATCTAAATCCGGCAACTCGTCCGATTTGCGATCGACTCGGACAATTTGCTGAGTCACCGACTGCCGCGCGTGCCCGGAAATTCGAGTTTTGGTGACAGTTGGACGCTGCGAATCGATTAAAATCCCACCCGTATCAATTCCCGCCGCCTCAAAAATACCGCACAAAGCCTTTCCCTGGTCGTCTTTTCCCACCAAACCAGCAACTTTTACTTGGCCTCCCAGTTTGGCTAAATTATAGACCGCATTTGCGCCACCTCCGGGTACTTGCTGAGTATTTTCGTAGCGCAAAATCAACACAGGTGCTTCGCGGGAAATTCGCTCTACTTGTCCGGTAAGAAACTCGTCCAAGGTCAAATCTCCGATCGCTAATACCTGCGCTCGATCGAAGCAGTCTAATCTTTTCAATAATTGCTCTGTTGAGGCACGCAGTTGAGGCAAAAAATCGGAATAGTCGTTAGTCATTAACCAAAAAAATGAGACTGAGGAGTTAATAATTGAGTGTGGAACGAGCGGGAATTAAAAATCCTAATATTAATTAATAATTAATTTCCTCCCTTGTTTTATTTTTAACTTTTAATTGATTTTCTCACTGGGATTTTGAGAAACCAGTTGCAGGCTATTGGCGATCGCACTCGCTCCAACAATTTGGCAAAAAAATGCAGATAAAATCGCAGCCTTTGAGACTCAACTGAAAGTTTCACGGTGTGGAAGTTTCCTTCTACATAAGTGCCTTCAAAAAACTGCAGAATTATTTCAATTTCTGCTTGATGATCGTAATCACCTGAGTCATTTGTTTTTTGAGTGCATCAATTTCCGCTTGCATTTTCGCCATTTTCGCAGTCATCGCTTGAATTTCGGCGGCGCCCGCTCCAGAGCTGGGTGCAGCGGCGGCGGCTGCGGCTTCCGGCACTGGTTTCTTTTTGGCCAGTACCATCGCCGATTTGATTGCCTCGGTTAGCTGCTTCTTCTCAAACGGTTTGGCGATGAATGCAAAAAAATGCTTCTCAAAGGGTTTCGGAATTTTTTCCATCACCTCTTCTTCGCGGCCCGACATGATCACCAAAGGTATCTTAGAAAGCTCAGGATGGGCTTGCACTTTTTGATACACTTCCCAACCGCTGACTTTGGGCAGTAGGAAATCTAACATAATTAGATTTGGCCGGGCTTGACGGATCAGTTTGAGTCCCTCTTCGCCGTCTTTTGCTTCTAGAACTTCAAAGTTACCCTGAGGCAACATCTCTCGGACTCGGACGCGGATGACTTTACTGTCATCGATTACCAAGATTTTTTGACCAGCCACGACTGACTCCTTCAGTAATGAATGAGTGATGATTTGCAACCTTCAGTATATCCCTAACAGAATTCTACCCATAATTCTGGGCGAGTTTAGTTTTGTTGCACCTCGGCGCGATCCTGATTTCGGGTGATACTCCTACAAGTTCAGGGGCTTTGATTTCGGATACGATCGAAGGAATTAACTCAATCGCCACTTAATTTTATGTCGCCCCAAACTCCTAAAACTCCTACTGTCAAAGCAGTTGCCGCCCAAATGCGGGGTGAAATCGAGGCGATGCCGGAATGGTTGCGTAGACCCGTTGGCAAAGCTAGCGAACTTTCCCAAGTGCAAAAAATTATCAAACAGCGGCAAATTCACACGATTTGTGAGGAGGGGAGATGCCCCAACCGGGGCGAGTGCTACGCGCAAAAAACGGCGACTTTTTTGTTGATGGGGCCGACTTGCACCCGCGCTTGTGCTTTTTGTCAAGTAGATAAAGGTCATTCTCCGATGCCGCTCGACCCGGAGGAACCGAAAAAGGTGGCCGAGGCTGTGCAGTTGTTGGGTTTGCGCTATGCGGTGCTGACTTCGGTGGCGAGGGATGATTTGCCGGATGGGGGTGCGGGTTGGTTTGCCAGGACGATCGCCCAAATCCGCATTCTCAACCCGCATACTGAAGTGGAGGTGCTGACGCCGGATTTTTGGGGGGGAATGGGCAGGAGTTCAGAGGGGGAGAATTCAGGGCTCGATGAGTTGCAGCGAGATCGGATTCGCACGGTGGTGGAGGCTAAACCGGCTTGTTACAACCACAATATTGAGACGGTGCGCCGATTGCAAGGGCCGGTGCGGAGGGGGGCGAAGTACGATCGCTCGATCGATGTTCTGCGTATTGTTAAGCAATATGACCCAACTATTCCCACCAAATCCGGTTTGATGTTGGGACACGGGGAAACCGAAGCCGAGATAGTCGAAGCGATGACAGATTTGCGGGATGCCAAGTGCGATCGGCTCACCCTCGGTCAATACATGAGACCATCTCTAGATCACCTCCCAGTGCGTAAATACTGGACGCCAGCCGAATTTGACCGTTTCGGGTCGATCGCCCGGGAGATGGGGTTTGAGCGCGTGCGATCGGGGCCTCTCGTCCGCAGTTCCTACCACGCCGGAGAGAGCGACTGAAACTAATCTGAATTCAACTCGGTATAAACTCCTTGTTACAAAAAATAACTCTAGAGGATTGTGCATAAGTGCGACGCTCTCTGCTATTTGTGAATAGAGTGACATTATGAATTAGGAGCTTTACCTATGCCAGAGATAGCCAAGAACCAATTAAAATCCGACTCCGTGATGAAAACGGGCAAATTCCCTTACACATTTCGCGCAGGCTGGTTTCTCTTGCTGTTAGCCATCAATTTTGTGGTGGCCGGCTTTTATTTCCATATCATTGAATAGTTCTGCAAGTTAACTTTTAGCAGACCCTGCTGTTCTCGACCTCAACGTCGGAGAATAGGAGAGATGGAGAGGGGGACAGTTTGGAGTTTGGAGTTGGCGAGAATATGACTTCATTCTTCTAACTAATGACTACTGACTTTTTCCCTCTTCCTTCTGACTCCTGACTCCTGACTTCCGACTTTTACTCAATAATTAATTCCTGTATCCGTGTCAAAATCCTTGTCGTGCCTTCCTTCTTCCCTCTTTCTTCTAACTAATGACTTCTCTAGCGATTTCTGGACGATTCTAGCTTTGACAACCGCTCTTGAATTTTGATAACATCTTGCTTAGTTTCAATTGCCAAAGTTGCTAAATTGTCAAACATCGGGTCTCCCGACAGCATTCTAGCATTTGTCCGACCAGAACCGGAAGGAGACGGAGGTCTGTTAACTCTAGAACCTTGATTCTGCAAACTGTAGATTTGTCCTCTAAGTTCAGAAATTTGACGTTCTAATTGAACAATGCGAAATTCTAATTGAGTTGTGGATTGGGCGGGTGTAAAAATTGGCGAAACAGCAATTGCCAAGGCACAAGCCAGACACAAAACACAGAGTTTCAGGGCGCGATGGCGAATATTTTTCGGCATAGCTTTAATGATTTAAATTATACCAGTTCTACGATAACAAATCGCCGATATTTTGACCTCTATCAGAAGTATGTCTTATGGCAACTAGGAACGTAGCTATTTTAATGTTCGATGATGTCGAGGTACTAGACTTTGCAGGCCCTTTTGAAGTGTTTTCGGTGGCATCAGAATTAAGTAAGGGCGATTCCCTTCGGGATAGCTTCGCTTCACGACCTTTTACAGTCTCTACCGTAGCCGAACATCCCGGTGCGGTCAACGCCCGCAATGGTTTGAGTGTAAATCCCGACTGCACCATTTCCGATTGTCCGCCACCGGATATTTTAATTGTACCGGGAGGACAAGGTACGAGAAAGTTAATCGATAATTCAGCAGTTATTAATTGGATAAAAGATTGTGCGCGAACAGCAGAATTAGTGCTTTCTGTCTGTACGGGTTCGCTGCTTTTAGCAAAAGCTGGCTTGTTGGAAGGTTTGGAAGCAACTACACACCATCAAGTATTGGATTTATTGAAAGAATTAGCTCCCAACACAACTATTATTGAAAATCAGCGATTTGTAGATAACGGCAAAATCATCACTTCTGGGGGAATTGCTGCGGGAATTGATATGTCTTTGCACGTTGTAGGCAAACTTTTGGGAACAGCACAAGCTGAACAAACAGCAGAGCACATGGAATATCAAATTGGGAATTGGTAATTGGGCATTGGGCATCGGGTATCGGGCATTGTTAATTGTATAATTTGCGCGTTGGGGCGGGTTTTACCAACCATAATTGCCTACAACAAACAATTCGGTAAACCCGCCCCGCACATACACGAAGGATGCTACTGGACGTGATGTCAAGCATCTTCGCCCCAAACTTTTAGTTGTAAATAAACTAATAGCAAAGCTACAGCCATCAGGAAAGTTGCCGCAGCGGCTGCATAGCCAAAATCAAATTGCGAAAAAGCTTGCTCGTAAATATAATAAACTAGCAAATTAGTAGAGTTCAAAGGGCCGCCGCCGGTGATGACGTAAACTTGCTCGAAACTCCGCAGAGTAAATATAGCAGTAGTGACAGTAGCAAATACTAAAGTCGGTCGCAAACCGGGTAAAGTGATGTACAAAAATTGCTGCCAAGCATTAGCTCCATCCAATTCTGCGGCTTCGTAACGATTTACCGGAATTGCTTGCAATCCTGCTAAAAATACTACCATATTAAAGCCTAATTGTTTCCAAACACTGAGCAGAATGATCACTGGCATTGCCCAAACTGTGCTGCTAAGCCAAGGAATTGGATTTAAGCCGATCGCACTTAGGGCATTATTCACCGGGCCGTCGGTTTGAAACAACCACCGCCAACCCAAGCCCACTGCAACTAAAGAGGTAATCGAAGGAATGAAATAAGCGGTACGGAGAGCTCCTCGCCAAGCAAACGAGCGATTTAGCAACACTGCTAAGCCTAATGGAATCACTAAACTGGGAATGACTGTTGCAGTAGTAAAATAGACCGTATTTTGGAGAATTTGCCAGAAATCCGGGTTTGTGACTAGACGCCAGTAGTTGTTGAAGCCAATCCAACGCACTCCCGACTGGGTAAAGCTGCCGCTGGTAAAGCTGAGGTAAAATAAATAGGCGATCGGCCAAATCAAAAAAGTACCCAGAAACAGCAAAGCCGGGGCTAGAAAAGTCCAAGCTGCGATCGCATCATTATCCAACCAGTTAAAACGCCCAAATTTAATCCGAACCATTGGCTTGTAAATTTTAGCTTTTAGTTTTAAATGGTATCACAAAATAGGTCAATGTCAAAATGAACCTTCTCGATATATTAGCTCATTTACCCACTATAGAAACTGAAAGGCTCCTACTCCGAAAAATTACTTTAAACGATGCGAGCGATATGTTTGAGTATGCCTCAAACCCCGAAGTATCACAATACACAATGTGGTCAACCCACACTTCGATTGAAGACACTAAATACTTTCTCAAGTCACTTACAAAAATGTACAAAAGACGAGAGCTTGTAGATTGGGGAATTGTCCACAAGGTCGAGAAAAAGTTTATCGGGACTTGCGGATTTGTGGAATGGAGCATGACGCACAGCCGCGCGGAAATTGGCTACGCGCTCTCTAGGAGCTATTGGGGCGAAGGATACATGAGCGAGGCTGTCAATGCAGTTATTGAATTCGGTTTTCGGGAGATGTTGCTGAATCGAATTATGGCTCGATGTGAAGTTAACAATATTGCTTCCGCTCGGGTGATGGAAAAAGTGGGGATGCAATTGGAAGGGGTATTGCGACAGCACCTATTTGTGAAAGACAGATATTGGGATCTAAAACTTTATTCGATTCTCAGAGAAGAGTTTTTTGAGAATATTGTAGAATAGGAGTGAATCAGTAGCTCAGCGAAAAAAAATATACTTAGGACTTACGCAATATCTCCATGTAGAGTGCGCCGAAGCACACCTTACCCTTTACCTGTATTGTAGAAGACGAGTGAATAGTTTTTATCTTTATGACCGCTAATCCAGTATCTGTTAATTCCACGGCCTGCCTGATTTCTCCTGAGATTGGCAAAAGTGCGATCGATCCGGCCCATCCTCCATTAAAATTAGGAGTTTTAGCATCAGGAAGCGGCAGCAATTTCGAGGTAATTGCCCAAGCCATCCAAAATCAACAACTCAACGCTAAAATCCCAGTATTAATTTACAACAACCCCGAAGCCAAAGCCGCAGCCCGAGCCGAAAAATACGGCATTCCCTCGATTCTGCTCAATCACCGCGACTGCAAAAGCCGCGAAGAATTAGATACAAAAATTGTCAAAACTTTCCAAGAATATGATGTAGAATGGGTAGTGATGGCGGGTTGGATGCGAATTGTTACCAAAGTTTTGCTTGATGCTTTTCCCGATCGCGTTATTAACATTCACCCCAGCTTACTGCCGAGTTTCCCAGGAATTCGCGCCGTCGAGCAAGCACTAGCTGCCAAGGTTAAAATCACCGGCTGTACGGTGCATATTGCCCGTTTAGAAGTAGACAGCGGGCCGATTTTAATGCAGGCTGCGGTGCCCGTATTGCTTGATGATACCGCAGAAACGCTGCACGCGAGAATTCAGGTGCAAGAACACAAGATTATGCTCGGTGCGATCGCACTTATTGCCGAATCTAATCGAAAATATTGTGACTAAAAACCTCACCAGTGTCGCATCTACCCCCAAATTGCCCGTCAGCGAATCACCCGAAACAGGCCCGCCGCTGACAGACTCGAATCGCCTGAAATTAATTCTCAAAGAAAGGCTCAAAAGGAGCATCGGCCTCAAGGGAGAATTCTATCTGCCTTGCTTGCCATCAATGCTAGACGACTATCTTAAATTACTCTCAGACTTCTTAAACATTCTCGGACAAAACATCGACGCTGCCCAAGCCGAAAACTTGCGAACATTAATCGCCAACGCCTTAGCAGAAGGATTCAAAAATTCCCCCCACGCTAATCTAATAGTCTCATACTTTCCCGCCAATTCCCAAAGCGGTTTAGCCGGCGGCATTACTCTGAATACCAAGATTCAAATCGAATCAATGGCCCAGAAATATCATAGCTGGCCGGATATTCGCCCCGAACCTTTATTCGGCAGCCATCCCGATGCCAAAGTCATCGCCATTGCCGCCGAATTAGGCGAACCGGGAAAAGCACCTATTTTAGATGTCGGTGCTGGCCCAGGGCGCAATAGTTTGCCCTTAGCAAGGTTAGGCCATTCCGTGGATGCGATCGAACTAACACCGATATTTGCCGAGAAACTATCAGCAGCAGCCACCGCCGAAAACTTGCCGATCAATGTCACCCAAGGCGACGTTTTAGATCCATTATTGAGGATGAAAACTTATCGGTACAAATTAGCCATTGCTACCGAAGTTCTCTCTCATTTCCGCTACCCCGAACAAGTCCGCCTCTTCCTCGGCAAAATGTCAGATGCTGTTTTAAGCGGCGGGTTTATCTTATTCAGTGCTTTCTTAGCTATAGATGGGTACGAACCCGACGAGATGGCAAAACAAATGTCTGAATTGTGTTGGTCTTATCTGATTACCAGACAAGAATTGCAAGCAGCAATAGAGGGTTTGCCGTTAGAAATTATTTCTGATGAATCTGTGATTGAATACGAACAAAAACATTTGCCTGACTCGGCGTGGCCCCCGACACCTTGGTTTGTCAGTTGGGCTAGCGGACGCGATTTATTTTCTGTGCAACAAACACCGCCGTTAGAGTTGCGGTGGATACTTGTTAAACGCTTGTAAGCTGTCGCGCATTTAAATTGTATATTCAGGGCGGGCGAGACGCCCACCCCACAAGACTTTGATTTTTTTGGACAGACGATTTAAAGGCAGAACAGCTTAAAGAATTTAGTATGGTGCGTCACAAAGTAGTTTATCGATGATTGATAAAATAACGCGCTCTAACTCACATCTTGCACTATTCTCAAGAACAGGCAAGATGCCTGTTCCACAAAGATGGAGTTTTCTTGTGGGGTGGGCATCCTGCCCGCCCGCAAAAGGCTAATTGAGAATGTGCAACATCTCAGGTATAATGCACCCTACGACAAATTTTAGCGGTTAAAAATCCAATCCTAAACCTCGGATGCCCGCAATTGTCCGCAGGCTGCATCTGCTTCTAAGCCGCGAGAATACCGCACGCTAACTGCAATTTTCTTTTCCTTCAAAGTCGCAACGAAACTGTTAATTCGATTGGGAGTCGGTCGCTTGTATTCAGCTTCCTGAATCGGATTGTAAGGAATCAAATTGACGTGACACTGAAAACCGCGCAAGTGAGTTGCTAACTCGGCTGCGTGTTCCGGCAAGTCATTCACACCTGCTAAAAGTACGTATTCAAAACTTAATCTGCGTCCCGTCGATCGCACATATTCCCGACATTCTGCGATTAACTCACCCAAAGGATAAGGGCGGGCGCTAGGAATTAACTCTTCGCGCAATCTTTGATTGGAAGCGTGGAGGCTGACGGCGAGGGTAACTTGCAGTTGATGTTCGGCTAGTTGGCTGATGCGATTGCGAATTCCTACTGTGGAAATGGTGATATTTCGCTGTCCAATTCCTACGTCTTGATTCAAACACTTGACAGCAGCTACAACATTATCGAAATTCAGCAGGGGTTCGCCCATTCCCATGAATACGATGTGGCTGACTCGGCGGCCGAAATCTTGCTGTACAGTCAAGACTTGATCGACGATTTCGTGTTTTTCTAAATTGCGCTTGAAACCGCCTTTTCCGGTAGCGCAAAAGTCGCAGCCCATCGCGCAGCCAACTTGGGCTGAGACGCACACAGTAAGCCGTTTATCGGTGGGAATGCCTACTGTTTCAATGATTTGACCGTCTGCCAATTTTAAGAGATACTTTACCGTGGCGTCTGGTGCGACAGATCGATAGTGAAGGGTCGATCGCCCGATCGGAATTTTAGCAACAGTCTCGCGCCACTGTTTCGAGAATACAGAAATGTCAGAGAGCGATCGGGCGCCTCTCTCATAAATCCATTGGTACAACTGCTTCCCGCGATAAGCAGGTTGCCCATTTTGCTGCACCCACTCCGTTAACTCAGCCAAACTCGCCCCCAACAAGGGCGGAATTTTACCCGACTCAACAGCCAAAGCAGCAGTCTTGCGAGACTGATTCGCGCCCTTGGAATTACCAGAAGAGTACACCTGAGAAACGGAAGTAGGAGACATAGGTCATCAGAAAATTTAAAGCCACCCTCTATATTAAAACTTCTCGACCAAAGCTGCCGTTAATCCTCCAAAAGGTGAAGTCTCCATCCCCCTAAATCCCTCTTAATCTGGGAGACTTTAAGAATAATCCGGTTCCCCCCTTTAAAAAAGGGGGTTAGGGGTCTCTTATTGTGGACTCACAAAGAAAACTCAAGACAGAAATCTGCACAATCAAGAATCCAGTTAATTTTTGGTAAAATTCCCCAAATATTGCGTGTAAATGACCACAGCCCCCTAAAATAAACTCTGGAGTTTGTTAAAGGGTATGCAAATTTGACAGCTTTCCATCACAATTAATGCAACTTTTATGGTGCTAAATATTCTTGCGCTGCCCTTAGCGTTTCAATTTACATCGCCGGGCCCAATTATCTTTCAACTTGGCCCCGTAGCGATTCGCTGGTACGGGCTGTTGATAGCTTCTGCCGTCTTGATAGGGGTCAGTCTGTCCCAATACTTGGCCCAAAAACGCCGCGTCAACCCGGAATTGCTGGGTGATTTGGCAATTTGGCTGGTTCTGGGCGCTATTCCCTGCGCTCGAATTTATTACGTGGCTTTCGAGTGGCAGCAATACGCCCAGAGGCCTGAAGATATTATTGCGATTTGGAAAGGTGGAATTGCCATTCACGGGGCGATTTTGGGTGGCACGATCGCAGCTTTAATTTTTGCGAAAATCCAGCGAGTTTCTTTTTGGCAATTGGCAGATTTAATCGCGCCTTCGGCAATTCTCGGTCAGGCGATCGGACGCTGGGGAAATTTCTTTAACTCGGAAGCTTTTGGCAGTCCTACAGATTTGCCTTGGAAACTCTATATTCCGCCAAACAGCCGCCCGCCCGCCTACGCTAATTTTGAATACTTCCACCCCACATTTCTCTACGAATCCCTGTGGAATTTGACAGTATTTGGATTGCTTTTAACTTTATTTTTCCGCGATTTGCAGGGCAAAATTCGCTTAAAAACTGGTGCTTTGTTTTTAGTTTATATCGCAGCTTACAGTTCTGGTAGAGTCTGGATTGAAGGGTTGCGAACTGATAGTTTGATGTTCGGGCCGCTGCGGACGGCGCAAATGGTAAGCTTGACTGGGATCGTTTTAGGGTTGGGCGGGTTGGCTTGGCTTTATTTGCTCGATCGACCTTTGCCCGATGTTGTCTCCCCCAATAGCGATCGGGCAAAAATCACTCAGAAATTGCCAGAGGATCAATAAAAAACCCCAGAGAGGTTAGTCTCTAGGGTTCAAAACCAGGGTGCATCTACCATCTATTACTTCCAACCAAAATAGGTACATCCGGAAGCGTTCGTAAATTTAGCAAATTTTTTAGCAGCAATGAGTTTGACAGAGATTGAAGCCCTAATTCCAAGGGTATACATTGTAGGTGCAGGCCCGGGAGATCCGGATTTGTTGACTGTTAAGGCTCAAAAATTACTGGCTGCGGCTGATGTCATATTATTTGCTGATTCCCTAGTCCCAGAGCAAATTTTGCATGGGGTGCGCGCGGATGCTGAAGTGATCCAAACTGCGGATAAGACCCTCGAAGAGATTGTACCTTTGATGGTGGAACGAGTGCGCGACGGAAAAAGCGTCGTCCGCCTCCATTCCGGCGATCCCTGTCTGTACGGGGCTGTCGGCGAACAAATGCAAGCTTTGGCCTCCGAGGGAATTGCTTTTGAGGTAATCCCGGGAATTAGCGCTTTCCAACTTGCCGCAGCTAAACTTAAAATTGAGTTGACAGTCCCGGGAGTTGTGCAAACAATTATTTTGACGCGAATTAGCGGCAGAACAGAAGTACCGGAACGCGAAGAATTGGCGAGTTTAGCGGCTCATCAAGCGAGTTTGTGTCTGTATTTGAGCGCCCGCCATGTCGAACAGGCTCAAGCTAAATTGATGGAACATTACCCCTCGGATTTGCCTGTAGCTATTTGTTATCGGTTGGGGTGGCCAGATGAAAAAATTGTGCTAGTTCCCCTTGACAAAATGGCAGTTGCTACCCGCGAAAATAATTTGCTGAGAACGACAATGTATGTGATTAGTCCGGCGTTGGGAAAGGAAGCAGAAGGGCGATCGCGCTTGTACCATCCAGAGCACGATCGGCTTTTTAGACCATCGAAGGAAGAAGGAAGAAGGAAGAAGGAAGAAGGAAGAGGGAAGAAGGAGCAATTATGAAATAACCAATTACCAATTCCCAATTCCCCAATCTAAAATCTAAAATCTAAAATCTAAAATCTAAAATCGCCATGACTGATTTAACTCGCAGACAATTTATCACTGTCACCGCATTAAGCGCCGGATTTGCCTTAGCAGTTCATCCTATTGCCGCTGCCGTTATCAATACCGATGCTGCTGGTTTAGTTGCAGGTGAGGTAAAAATTCCTGTAAAAGACGGCTCAATTCCAGCATACAGAGCCATGCCAGCCAGCGGCAGCAATTTTCCAGTAATTTTAGTAATTCAAGAAATCTTCGGAGTTCACGCGCACCTTCAAGATATTTGCCGCCGTTTTGCCAAATTAGGTTATTTAGCGATCGCCCCAGAAATGTTTGCCCGTCAAGGTGATGTTTCTAAACTCACCGAGGTTCAAGAAATTATTAGTAAAGTTGTCTCGAAAGTTCCTGACGCTCAAGTTATGTCTGATTTAGATGCTACCGTAGAGTGGGCACAAAAGTCAGGAAAAGGCAATACTAATAAGTTGGGAATTACAGGATTTTGCTGGGGTGGCAGAATTGTTTGGCTGTACTCTTCCCACAACCCGAAAGTCAAAGCAGGAGTGGCTTGGTACGGGCGTGTGGTTGGCAATTCTACGGATTTAACTCCCAAACAGCCGATCGACATTGGAGCCAGTTTGAAAGTGCCCGTATTGGGGCTTTACGGGGGCAAAGACCAGTCAATTCCCAACGATACAGTCGAGAAAATGCGGGAAGTTCTCAAAACTGGCAGCAGCGGTTCCGAAATTGTGCTTTATCCAGATGCGCCGCACGCTTTTAACGCCGACTATCGCCCCAGTTACCGGAAAAAAGAAGCTGAGGATGGTTGGAAACGGATGCAAGATTGGTTTAAAAAGTATGGAGTTTCATAATAGTTTTGAGTTGTTAATTTTCACTTAAAACTGGTGTCAAGTTTGGGATCGGAAAAGGCAATATTAGCGAATAGCCCTTAAGACAGGTGGGTTTGTGGGCCCGACATTGGTAAACTGAGCGGTGTAGAATTATCGATCGAACAGGTAAGCCCGTGCTAGACGAACAAGCTAAAAAGACCATCTTGCGGAAAATCCCTCACGGATTGTACATCTGCGGTGTCAAAGACGGGGAGGAAGTCAACGGTTTCACCGCTAGCTGGGTGATGCAATCTTCCTTTACCCCTCCGTTAGTTGTCAACTGCGTCAAGCAAGACTCCAAATCCCACGCCATGATCAAAGCTAGCGGTGTCTTTGCTTTGAGTTTCCTAGAAGCAGAACAGAAAGACTTAGCCCAGAAATTCTTCAAGCAGCAGCGCCGCGTTGGCAATAAATTTGAGGATGTAGAATTTTATCCCGGCGCGGAAACTGGTTGTCCGATTATCTCGGATTCTCTGGGTTACGTCGAGTGCAAAGTTGTCGGTGCTGTGGAACACGGGGATCACACGGTTTATGTGGGAGAAGTTGTGGCAGCCGGCGTCCACCGAGAAGGCAATCCGTTGCTGCTAGAAAGCACCGGTTGGAATTACGGCGGCTAAAGACTGGGCAGTTGGCAGTTGTTAGTAAAAAAAACTAACACTGAGAAACCCGGTTTCTTTAAAAGTCCGGGTTTCTGAATACTAAACAAATTTTTATGTTGAATTAGACTTACATCTTGTAGCATTGTCAAGAACAGGCAAGATGCCTGTTCCACAAAGAGTGAGTTTTCTTGTGGGGTGGGCATCCTGCCCGCCCGTCCAAGACTTATTGACAATGGTGCAATATCTCAGATTAAAGCGACCTATTTATTAGCCACTAGATTGAGGCGGTGCATAACTAATAAAAAATCGGCGACAATCTTTTCGGTGTTTTCATCAGTTAAAATTGGTACGTGAACGAAAATACATTTAGCGGCTATTTGAGAATCGCAAATATGTTTTAAAACCGCATAATATAGGGCTTCGCATACAAATTTTCCGGCTTCGTGACTGATTTCTGTGGCAGCTAAATCAGCGACCAGCGGTTCGAGATTAACTGCTGTTTTCAGAATGTCGCTATCGCAGCAAGCGCAAGATTCTACGGTTAACTTTTGCCGACTTTCGGCCATGCCACAGCAGATAATAGTGTCGGGTTGGAGTTGGTTGATTTGGGCGATCGCTAAATTAGGTGCTAGCTGAAAATCTACTGGCAGTTTCCTCAAAAAAGTCAGGGAATCAGGCAAAGATTTGATTTGGGAAATCTTGGCTAATAAGTCGTCCGAAGAGTTGGATTGCTGATGGGGAAGCCAAGTATCAAATGAGGTTAGCAGGATTTTCGCTGTCATATTTGTGCAATAATACTGATATTGATAATATAAGGCAAGTAAGTCAATGTCTGTCATTGCAGTAGTAGACTATGACATGGGCAATCTGCACTCAGTCTGTAAAGGCTTGGAAAATGTGGGTGCAGTGCCAAAAATTACAGATTCTCCTGCTATAATCGAGCAGGCTGATGCGGTGGTTTTGCCGGGAGTTGGTTCCTTTGACCCGGCAATGCAGAATTTACGATCGCGCAATTTGATAGAACCGATAAAAAGGGCGATCGCCTCGCGAAAACCTTTTTTAGGCATTTGTTTGGGTATGCAAATTCTGTTGGAAAGTTCCGAAGAAGGTGTAGAACCGGGATTGGGCGTTATTGCGGGAACAGTGCGCCGATTTCGCTCGGAACCGGGTTTGACAATTCCCCACATGGGATGGAATCAATTGCAATTTACTCAGCAGAATTGCCCGCTGTGGCCAAATTTACCGTCCGATCCTTGGGTTTATTTCGTGCATTCTTATTATGTCGATCCAGTTGATTGGGAAGTGCGATCGGCAATGGTGAGTCACGGCAGTCAAAACGTGACGGCGGCTATAGCTAAAGATAATTTGATGGCCGTGCAATTTCACCCGGAAAAGTCTTCGAGTACCGGATTGCAAATGCTGTCAAATTTTGTCAGTCGGGTGAGGGAAAAAGTACCTGCTTAGGTGGCATGAGTCTTGAAAAACCCGGTAGATTGCCGAAACCGGGTTTGACATTTTTAAAAGTCTTCTTCCTTCTTCTTTGTTCTTCCTTCTTCCTGACATCTGTTAAATCCGTTACATCCGTTACACAATCCGTTGCCGAACTTCCTTCTTCCTAAATGAGTTTAAGAATCTGTGGCAATCGCCAAATCAAAACCCTGCCGGGACTCGCAACTCGCCCTACACCTTCGCGAGTCAGAGAAGCTTTATTTAATATTTGGCAAGGGACGATCGCAGATTGCAGATGGCTTGACATTTGTACCGGCAGCGGTTCGATGGGTGCAGAAGCTTTGTGTCGTCAAGCAGCGACTGTCATTGGCATCGAACAGTCGGCGAAAGCTTGTGCGATTATCCGCGAAAACTGGGAGCAAGTAGCAGACTCGTCCCAAACATTCCAAATACTGCGGGGAAACGCGACGGCGAAATTGGTGGCACTAGCGGGGCAGCAGTTCGATCGCATTTACTTCGATCCGCCCTACGCCAGCGACTTGTACGAACCTGTGTTAAACACGATCGCCAGCCAAGAAATGCTAGCACCAAACGGCGAAATCGCGATCGAACACAGCCCGGAGCGATCGACACAACCGATTTCCGGTCTAGAAATTTGCCGCCACAAAGTATACGGCAATACAGCATTAACCTTCTATACCCGCAGTTGCTGATCGGCTCAAACCGCAGCAGCGTCAGGCCTGGAGACAGAAAAAAACCGGGTTTCGTGGCGTGGGGCCGCCCCCGGTACTAAAAGTTTTTCCCTTGGATACAATACAAATTTTTCCGATGAAGCTAAGCTTTGTGCGTAGGTTGTCAAAGCAAGTTGCTTCAGCAATTGACGAAATAAATGGAGTTTACGCTGAAAATAAAGACTTTCAGTTGTAACATGAACCCAAAGTGTGAGTGTGAATATTCCTAAAGGAGTGAATATGGTTCAGACACCTTCGCGCCCTCGTGGCAGCGAGTTTCCGGCTGTTAACTCGGTACAGCCAGCCAAACTGGATACGATTCTGCTGGGAAATAGCCTCTCCCTGCCAAATACCAAACTCTTCGGCACAGACGGCATTCGCGGGAAAGTTGGAGAATTGCTGAATGCACCCCTAGCCTTGCAAGTGGGCTTCTGGGCTGGACAAGTTCTACGCCAAAATTCCCCCAACCAGGGGCCTGTGATTTTGGGCCAAGACAGCAGGAATTCCAGCGATATGCTGGCAATGGCACTGTCAGCGGGTTTGACGGCCGCCGGTTTGGAAGTGTGGAATTTGGGATTGTGTCCCACTCCCTGCGTTGCTTATCTGGCAAGCGTTTCGGAGTCGGTCGGCGGAGTGATGATTTCGGCTTCTCACAATCCCCCAGAAGACAACGGCATTAAGTTTTTCGACTCAAACGGCTCCAAGCTGTCGCAGCAGTTGCAGGAACAAATCGAAGCGGGAATCCGGGGGGCAAAGGTTCCGGTTGCTAGCTTGGCTTGGGGACACCACTACCATCGGTCTGAGTTGGTTAAAGATTATGCCACTTCCCTCTGTGATTCGCTGCAAAAGATGAATTTGGAGGGAATGCGGATAGTTTTGGATTTGGCTTGGGGGGCCGCTGCGGGCTTGGGGCCGGCGGTGTTCGCGCAAATGGGGGCGGAGGTTATCTGTTTGCACGACTCTCCTGATGGATCTCGCATTAATGTTAACTGCGGTTCTACTCATCTCGACAGTTTGCAAGCGGCTGTTTTGGAACACAATGCCGATTTGGGATTTGCTTTTGACGGCGATGCCGATCGAGTTTTGTGTGTTGACAACAAAGGTCGAGCGATTGACGGCGATTACATTCTTTATCTGTGGGGTCGGCAGTTGCGCGACTCGGAACAGTTACCGTCCAATTTAATTATTTCTACTGTAATGGCTAACCTCGGCTTTGAGCGAGCTTGGGAAGAATTGGGGGGCAAACTAACTAGAACCAACGTGGGAGATCAGTACGTTCACGCTGAAATGCAGCGCACTGGTGCGATGTTGGGCGGCGAACAGTCAGGACACATTCTTTGTCCGCATTATGGTGTCAGCGGCGACGGTTTGCTGACAGCTTTGCATTTGGCTTCGCTGGTGCGCCAGTCCGGGCAATCTTTGGCACAATTGGTAAGTGGCAGTTTCCAAACTTATCCGCAGTTGTTGCGAAATATTCGGGTGGAGGATCGCGAAAAACGCCTGAAATGGCAGGAGTGCGAGGCAATGCAAAGTGCGATCGAACGTGCTACAACAGCAATGGGCGAACAGGGACGGGTTTTGGTGCGCGCTTCTGGCACTGAACCGCTAATTCGAGTTATGGTGGAAGCTGCCAGCGCCGAATTAGCTAATTTCTGGACTGAAAATTTAGTTTTAGCCGTTCAGCAACACATAGCTCTCTGATGGAAATGGGGACTTGCTAAAAGTTGTGAATTTTGAGTGTTGAGTTTTGAGTTAAAATCCTTTGATTCAAAATTCATAAATCAAAATTTATAACTATTAATTTCGAGTTTTAATCAACTTCTCCAAAAATAACGAGTGGGGCAGGCATCTTGCCTGCCCTTAACTTTATTTTCACTCAATTGTGTGATGATGATTTCTGTTGTGATACCCACCTACAACCGCGAGCAACCTCTGCGAGAGACATTGGCTGATGTGATTCGGCAAAATTACCCGAATTTTGAAGTGCTTGTAATTGATCAAACTCGCACCCACGAATCGGAAACTCAAGTTTATTTAGAGCAATTGGCAAATGCTGGCCAAATTCGCTGGTTTAGAGTAGATTGGGCGAGTTTACCTGCGGCTCGAAATTATGCAGTGCGACGCGCAGTTGGAGAGATTATTTTATTTATTGATGATGATGTAAAATTGCCAGAGGGTTTTTTGGCGGCTCACGCTGACAACTATTTAGAAAAACCTGATGTGGGATGTGTGGCGGGCAGGGTTTTTGACAGAATGAAACTGGATAATTCAGGAGGGGATTTGGCGATCGAATATTTGCCCTCAGAAGCGATGGATGCCGGGATTGCCTGGTATTTTATCGATTTGGTGCATACAGTCAAACCGCAGCAGGTGCTCTCGGCTAGAGGCTGTAATATGTCTTTTCGCCGGCAGGTTTTTGCTGAATGCGGGCTGAGGTTTGACGAGCGGTTTGCAGGGAGTGCGGTGCGGGAGGAGTCGGATTTTTGTTTGAGATTGCGATCAACTGGCCTGAAAATTTGGTACGATCCCAATGCGTGTCTAGTTCACTTAGGGGAAGAGAGCGGCGGATGTCACGATGTCAGCACGCGATCGATCGAATATCAAGTAACATTTTATCACAACCATTTCCTGATGGGATTAAAAAATTTAACAGCCTTTCAATGCCTGCGATTTTTTGCCAAACTCTTTGACTGCCACGTTTTGGGAAATCCACCTTGTTATAAAAGCGCCTCGCCCATTAAAATTATAACTAGATTTGCTTTTTATATCCTGGGTTTTCTCAGTGCTATAAATACAGTAATTCAATCTCTGTGGAATGATGGACAAAGTTATAGCCATCAAGACAATATTAACGCTTAATAATTACCTATTCCCCATTCGCCCTTCCCCATAAATGAGAATTCTCGTGGCTAGTCACACCTACATTGTGGACATTAATCGGGAAAAATTCAAGATATTAGCCAACCTAGAACCCGATATTGAAGTAACAGTGGTAGTGCCGCAGCGTTGGAAACCCGGAGGCGTACAAAATAAAATTATAGAAACGCAATTTTATCAAAAAGGCTCATTTAAAGTAGTCCCCGTATCCAACTTTAGTCAAAACAATCAAGGATTGCTAACTTTTGGCACAGATTTAATTAAACTTTTGCAAATAATTAAACCCCAGATAATTCAAGTTGAACAAGGTTCAAAATCTATCGCTTGCGCTCAGTTAATATTACTAAATAAACTGCTAAAGCTGCAAGCAAAAAATATATTATTTACTTGGTGGAACCTGCCTTATCAATTGAATTGGCCTGTTTCAGTCTTAGAAAATTACAATCTTCAGCACACCGATGGAATTATTGCAGGCAACCTAGATGGAGCTAAAATTTTGCGGCAGCGGGGCTATCAAGGTGCGGTAAAAGTAATGCCACAACTCGGAGTAGATGAAACTTTGTTTAGCCCCACAGGTAAAGACGCTGATTTATCGCGTAGGTTCGCCATTGAACCGACCGATTTTGTGGTAGGATTTGTAGGGCGATTTGTCGAAGAAAAAGGATTGTTGACTTTAGCTGAAGCCTTGGCAGGGTTGAAAAAAAGCTCTTGGAAGTGGCTGTTAGTAGGACAAGGAAAATTGCGGGCGCACCTCGCCGAAAAATGTATTGAATGGGGAATCAGCGACCGAATAATCTGGGTAGAAAGCGTTTCCCACGAAGAAATTCCCCCTTACATTAACTTAATGAACTGTTTGGTATTGCCTTCGCAAACCAGCTATAAATTCAAAACTTTGACCACTGTGGGCTGGAAAGAACAATTCGGTCACGTTTTAATTGAAGCGATGGCCTGTCACATTCCGGTTATTGGTTCCGACTGCGGCGAAATTCCCCACGTCGTCGGCGATGCGGGTTTATTATTCCCAGAAGGGAATGTAGGGGTTTTGCGAGAGTGTTTGCAGAAATTGATGGAGCGGCAGGAGTTGGCGGCCGATTTGGGCGATCGGGGTTATCATAGAGCGATGAGCAATTATACAAATAAAGCTTTAGCTGAGCAGTTATTGGAATTCTACAAAGAATTGTTGTAACTTTTAGCAGTATAATGCAAGTGTTAAATAAAAACTGTAGTAAATGTCTATTCCTTCCGACATACGCTCTTTGGTTGACGAACTCTACCAGGTACTAGACGATAGTGAGCGCCAAGCAACGCAGGGACTTTTTGCACTTAGAAGAGCAATGTCTCTTTTTCCCCAAAATGAAATACTGATGCAATACTTTTCTTCCATCACCAATTTTCAATTCAACGTAGCAGGTACTCGTTTACAAGCAGAGCACATTGTGGGGAATGTATTGATGGCTGGTGTGCCCCATGAAGATGTTCAAAAAGCAGGAGATTATTTAGCAGGGTTGCTACATATGGCTCCTGAATCGAAAATTATGATTGACAAAGTAGTTGAGAGATTAGAAGCATTGCCATGAAACAATTACCAGATGAAAGCCTACTCCTGGAAATCCTTGAAATTGTGAAAGCTGCGGAAGCAAAAGCCAGTGAAATGTATGAATTTTCCAAGACAATGGCTCACAATACCCAAATTACAGCAACAAAAAGAGAGGAAGCTGAACAGCTAGACGGGCAACCTTTTGCAGATAATTAAATTTGTAATGGGAGATGTTGGTATGTTGATTTAAATAACTATCCCCCATGCGGATTCTTCAAATTATCCCCTCAATTTCCTTGGTATACGGTGGGCCAAGTCAAATGGTACTTGGACTTTCTGCGGCCCTCGCTTCCCGATGTATTGATGTCACAATTATCACCACAGATTCTAACGGAGATATCGGTCAACATCCCTTAGATGTCCCCTTAAATCAATCACTAAAACAAAACGGTTATCAAATTATTTATTTCCGCTGTTCTCCGTTTCGTAGATATAAGTTTTCTCTGAGTTTATTGCAGTGGTTAAATGAAAATGCGCGACAATTTGACCTGGCTCACATTCACGCTCTTTTCTCACCAGTAACTACCTTTGCCGCCACAATTGCTAGATATCATCGTTTGCCATATATTATGCGTCCCTGCGGTATGCTTGACCCCGCCGATTTGCAGAAAAAAAAGCGCTTGAAACAGATTTATGCCACGCTTTTAGAACGCCCTAATTTAGCAGGGGCAGCCGCAATTCATTTCACAAGTAAAGAAGAGGCTAAAATCTCAGAAAGATTTGGTTTGGACTTCACAGGCAAGATGCCTGTGCCACGGGATTTGGTGATTCCATTGGGGGTGACAGCAGGTTTGTTTCCTAAGAGATTGCGGGACTCTCAAGTGCCAATCATCTTATTTATGTCGCGAATTGAACCTAAAAAAGGGCTTGATTTGTTAATTCCAGCATTAGAAAGTATTTTAGGAGCGGGTATAGAGTTTCACTTTATTTTAGCTGGTTCAAATCCCCAAGATGCTGATTATGAAACAAAAATTAAAGGGCAAATTCAGAATTCAAGCTTAGCAAAATACACAACAATAATGGGCTTTGTGAGCGGTGATTTTAAAGCTAAACTGTTGACAAAAGCCGACTTATTTGTATTGCCTTCTTATTACGAAAACTTTGGCATTGCTGTAGCAGAAGCGATGGCCGCCGGTCTACCTGTCGCCATTTCCGATCGCATACATATTGCCGAAGACATACAGCAAGCAGAGGCTGGTTGGGTGGGGCCTTTGGAAGTAGGGGCGATCGCCAATTCAATCAAATCAGCACTTCTGAATCCACAGGAGCGTCAACGCCGGGGATTGAACGGCCAAGAGTATGCCAAAAAGCATTATAACTGGGAGGCGATCGCCCAACAAACCATCGATGCTTACCAGCAGATTTTGTCATCTATTAATTAGTGCAACAGCCGTTTACCTTTTACTTCTTCTCCTGCTGCGAGTTGTTGTGCTGCTACTATCTGAATTTTCAGGCGAGATTTTGTCGGCGTTGCTGAATTAAGGGATGAAGCGCGCGGGTACAGGGACATCACCAAACTTGAGGTAATGAATAAATATAGCAATCCTAAATGATTCGTAAAAATTTATAATTTATAATAGTTAGGTCGTGTGTTAATATTTAGATGGGCAATATAGCGTGAATAGAAAAATAGGTCTGAGCAGCAAAATCTCAAAGAATTAAGTGATTTTATCGATAGCAACCCCGAGCCTAGAGAACAGAAGCGAGCCAGGGAGCATCCCGCTTTTGTAAATGGTTAAAAGTATGATAAGAGCCAAAAGTTTTCGCCCTGCGCTATATGATAGAACGCAAAAGTTTCGCCCGCGCGCTAAGCGCACTGGCTTTAGGAGCATCTAAAGTATGAGAGTTTGGAAGGAATATGGCTCTTGAAGGATGCGTCTATATTTTACATTAATTCATTCAAGTAAGCACACCTAAGTTTCAGCATTTGATTAATATTTTCACGGCGCCACTGAACCCCGGAAATTTTTAATCTTCTATCAATCTGTTTCACTAATGATTCCACGGCTCCCGACCCGATAGAGCAAGTATTTTGGATGGACAAGACTTGATAGTTAACGATCCGATTCCGAGGTTTTGTTATGTAGTTACAAAAGTTGGTACTCTGACGGCGACCGCACAACTCAAACAACTTAATCGTTTCATATAGACGGCCTTGCCACAACAATTTTTTGGCTCTATACAGCCGTTTTTTAGACCCTCCTACTTTGTGCAAATTTTTTACTAAATGATACCAGTCTAAGATTTCTCGGCTATTGCCATTCGGATTTAATTGACCGATGATATTCCAAATTTTATCGTGTCTATCGCCTAAACAAGTCAGTAGGGAATTTAACGGCTGACGATTGACATAATCAATCAACACTTCATTTTCCAGAAAATATGCAGCATAAAAGCTGTCATGAAGACTAACTGCTTTATAATCGAGCCAGTGAGAACCCTCCCCTTTTCGTCCTCTAATACGCACTTTCCCTCCGTCTACGCTGGTTTCTTTAACGGGGGCTTCGGCTACTGGTTCGACCCACTCTTGGTTTTATACCAATCTATGTAAAGTGGTATGACCTATCTTGACTCCCGTCTGTACCTCAATTTCTTTAGATGCCTTGGAATAGGATAACACTGCCACTTGTCGCAGACAGCATTTCTCGAAAAAAGGGGCCAAGCGAGTCGATTTTTTGAGGTTTAATTGTTCCGCTTGTTTTTGGGTAAATTTTAACTCACCCACACAGATTTTTACTGTTCGGGGACGTCTTTTGTCTGTTGCCGTTCTTTCTTTGATAAAAAAAAAGCAACTTGGGGCCCCACTATCTTTATCCATTGTTTTCTCAGGTGCCCTTCTATTGTTTCTAGCCTCTCTTATGCCTCGGGGGGAGTGTTTTTGTATAAAATTTTGGCGATTTCAGCAGTACGAAGATCGTAAACGTGCTTGTTCGTCAGGCGTCATGTTGGGTTCGTCAAAATTATTTATTGACTATTGTAACTCTTGAGATACTCTATTTTTCAATTGCTATAAAATGGCTCATTGACTCTAAAACAGATTTTTTTGGGAAGCTAAGTGTAGGTTTTTCCATAAAGCGAAAGATTTTATCATACTTTTGCCTACTTGCAAAAGCGGGATGCTCCCTATTTGTGTAATTAGACCTCTTGCAAAATAATTTGGTGCTATTATTGAAAGTTTAGCCAATTTTATGATCGAGCAGGCTGGGCAAGTTTAAGGAGATGCCAATCAACCCCATAATTCAAAGTTTGACATAAACTTGAGCAAACTTTTAAGGATAACACATATTTTTTTTGCAAGAGGTCTATTAATTCTGTCTAGCTACTTATCTGCGTTCATCAGGGCTCATCTGTCGACATCTGCGATCGCAATCCCATCTACTCTCCCAAAGTTCCCTTATACTCGTCCGGTACAAATTCCGTAACCACTTGGCCGCCACCACCGTCGCCTTTGACAATCACAGTTTGATTTTTCAACTCTCCCGCCGCCCTTGGCCCAGTCAAATTAAACACCGGATTTAGTTGCTTGTAAACCACATTTCCTTCTGCATCAAAAGTCTGATTAGTTAAATACCATGTTACGCGATCGGTATTTAATTGAGCTTGACGTTTTTCACCAATTCCTACCACATTTCCAGTCAAATAAAAAACTTTTTTATCTAAATCTCCCCGCCCCGTATCCCCAGTCATCGTCACCTTTTCCACGCGGTGAAAAACCTTCACAGGCCCGGGCGATACCACAGATTGCGCCGGAAAATTCCAACTCATCAAACTGCTTTCTATTTGCAGCGGCGGATCTGATGGCATCAACTGAGCGTTTTTTGTCAGCGTCGCAATCTTGGTTTTTAAGTCTACATCTATTTGGTCGGCAAAACCGCTGTCTGTTACTATTTTATCTTTGTATCTGTCAATTTGAGTTGGTTTGTCGCTGTTTACCTTTTGTTGTTCCACAAACCACACTAAGTGCTCGGTTCGCAATTGCAAAACCGGATCTTTAACATTCGCCACCACAGAACCGAATAACTCCATCCTCTTAGCCCTGCTGAAAACCCGCGCTTCCTTCGCTGAAGCCGTCACCTGTTTGTTCTCTCCCGTCAAATTGTTACGGACAACTAAAACATCCTCCTTTGGTCGCCACTCCAACTCATTTCCGCGCAAGACCACTCCATTTTTTAGGTCTTTAGCGACTATGTTACCTTTGAGAAAAACCTGATTTCCTTCCTGAAATACCTGCCCCGTTTCTCCCTGAATATCGTAAATTTCTTTGCCGTCCTGAAACAATTTGCCCACAGGTTTCTGAACGTTAACTATTTTTTTGTCTTTGCTGTAAACGGCATTTTGCGAGTTGACTTTCCAGAACGTCTCCCCCTTTTCGTTTGCTTGTTCTAGAGTTACTTTGTTTAAAGTTAAAGTGCTGTTTGACTGTTGAGCAGTTTGGAGATCCTCAGCTAATTTGTTCTTTTGAGTCTCTTGCGGAACCGCACAAGCATCAATCCCCAAAATCAGTGCGGCTAAAAATAGCAGCCTCAATTTTGGGGAGTTGAGATTGGGAATTTGGGATTTGAGATAAATCATTGGGAATAGGGAATTGATAATCGGTAATGGGGAATGGGGAATGGGAATTGGTAATTGATAATTGGGTCGTGAAAAACACTTAATCAAAAATTAAAAATGTGTCATGCTTTATCTAAATTTTTAACTTCTAATTCTCAATAATTCAACCCATTAATCATCACCTATTAACCCTTACCAATTACCCATTACCAAATCCCTATCTGTCGTCGTGTTCCTCCATCAAGCTCAGACCCGACAAAGGGCGGTAAGCATAATTAGGGCGCGATGTTTTTTGGATGTCGTCCTTAATCATTTCCAGGTCGATATAGCGATCGGCTACATTAATCAAACTGTCGCTCGTCATCGATCGCAAACTCACCACCTCCACCCGCACACCGCGATAGCTCACAGCGTCTACAGCATAAGCCAAATCGCCGTCACCGCTCACCAGTACCGCCGTATCGTAAGAGCCCACTAAAGCCATCATATCCACAGCGATTTCTACATCTAAATTCGCCTTCTTAGAACCGTCAGGCAACTGTACCAAATCCTTAGAAATCACCCGGTAGCCGTTGCGGCGCATCCATAGCAAAAACCCCTGCTGTTTCTCGTTAGTGCGATCGACACCCGTGTAGAAAAAAGAGCGCAGCAGCCGCGAACCCGCAGTTAAACGGCACAGCAGCTTAGTGTAATCAATCTCAATTCCTAACTGCAAAGCCGCGTAAAAAAGGTTAGAACCGTCAATAAAAATTGCCACTCTACCACGATTTTCTAGAACCTGTTCCGGCGTAAAAAGGTCGTTGCTCTCTATTCTATTCAACATGATTGTTATGCCTCAAATTTTATGAAAGATTGGTAAGGAAATAACTGCTAATTCGTAGTCTGTCATAACACCCCGAGCGGTGGCTGCCAACTATGAAGGTACTGTTTACAGCAGTTCGAGCCGCTTAAAAACAGGTTGGGGTTCCCCCAGAGTTTGGTTTGCCGGCAAAGCGCCCCAGGCAGCATGAGCCGCAAAATTCGCTAAACTGTTAACTGTAACTCGATCGTTAAAGTCAATTGAAAAACCTAGCTGCTGATAGATAGCGTTGCTGATATTTGGAATAATCGGCGATAAAAGGTAAGATGCTAGTCTAACAGATTCCAGAACAGAATATAGCACTTGTGCGACACTTTCGATCTGTCCCTGCTTGTACAAACTCCAAGGTGCTTGCACGTCAATAAACTTGTTACCGGCTCGAACTAATGCAAGCACGGCTTCGGAAGCCTTGCTAAAAGCCAACTCTTCGTAAAAACCCGTTACTTGAGCGCCCAAATCCAGGCTCATAGCCTTGAGAAGGTTGTCGCCGTCAATGTTTTCTCCCAACACATTGGGTACGCAACCACCGCAATATTTTCGAGCCATGTTTAGGGTACGGTTAAGCAAATTTCCCAAATCATTTGCTAGCTCAGCATTCAATATATTGATAAACCGAGTTTCGTTAAAATCGCCGTCCTCTCCGAACTCAATTTCTTTGAGGAAATAGTAACGCACTGCGTCAGCGCCGTATTTATTGACCAATTCGACAGGGTTTAAAGTATTACCCTCCGATTTCCCCATTTTTTTGCCGTCTTTGGTCAAAAACCCGTGTGCGAAGACGCGACCCGGCACCGGCAGATTCGCTGACATCAGCATTGCCGGCCAGTAAACTGCGTGGAAGCGAAGAATATCTTTGCCGATCAAGTGCAAGTCAACCGGCCACCATTTAGATAAAGCATTCTCCAAAATCGGGTCGCTGTCCGGATCTAGCAAGGCCGTGACGTATCCCAGCAAAGCGTCAAACCACACGTAGATGCTGTGACTGGGATCAACTGGCATTGGCAGACCCCATTCGAGATTCACTCTAGAAATCGAAAAGTCTTGCAGTCCAGAGTTGACGAAACTGAGCACTTCGTTGCGTCGGCTTTCGGGCCCGATGAAGTCGGGACGTTCTGCGTACAAGGCCAGCAGTTGGTCTTGATACCGCGACAGGCGAAAAAAGTAATTTTCCTCGTCGCGCCACTCAACTTCCTTGCTGGTGTGGACGGAGCACCGATTTCCCGGCAACAATTCCCGTTCATCCTTGAATTCTTCACAGGAGACGCAGTACCAGCCTTGTTGCTGGTTCAAGTAGATGTCGCCGGAGTTCCAGACGCGCTGGAAAAATTCTTTGACAATGTACTCGTGACGCCGCGAAGTTGTGCGGATGAAGCGATCGTACTGGATGTCGAGTTGCTCCCACAGCGCCTCAAACGCAGGAACTACTGAATCGCAGTGAGCTTGGGGCGATCGTCCCAAACTCTCGGCTGTCCGCTGAATTTTCTGCCCGTGTTCGTCCGTCCCCGTCACCAGCAAAACAGATTTGCCCCGCAGCCGCTCAAATCGGGCTAGGGCATCCGCAGCCATAGTTGTATAAGCGCTGCCAACGTGAGGTAAATCGTTTACATAATACAGAGGCGTTGTTATCGCAAAGGTATTCTTAGTTTTATCAGTCGATTTCATTGAATGCTAAAAGAAAATTCCCTAAATTTCGTTTCGATCTTAACTCAGCGGTTAAATTTTTTTGGGAGTGGCAATCAAGCCAAATTCACTGCAAGTTATTTGCAATTGTCTAACCCGGGCTATTCCCAAAAAAAATATTGCTTTCATCTCCACACTAATCTTTTTTAGTTGTTTTTGACGAACTCTCTAAAATGTCTTAATATTTTGACATTCTGCTGCCTTGGGAATCGACGATCCCAGGGTACGTGCCTGATCTATTCATTGGTCGTAGCCGCTATCCCTAGAGCGGGTTTAGCAGCCCACCCGGTTGCCAACAAAACTCGTCAGTTGGGCTGCTAAACCCGGCGTTCGACTAACGCTCCGCGACCACTTTCTGTGAATGCGCGATCGCTCACCATCGCCATCTCTTTCTCCCGATCGCTGGAAAGTTGATCGCCCGCAACTCCTGCCACTTTCCGAGCCGCTCATGGACGCAAAAACCGGGTTGTTTACGAAGCTCTCTTGTCAAGCGCTACCGCTTTAGTTTCTTACCCCAAAAAGAGTATAAAACCCACATTCCGTACCCTCAACTCTCACTATCGGTTTTTACTTATTTTGATCAAGCAATAAAACTATAAACTATACTATAATACCGTACATTAACGGATAAAGAACTTTTTAAAGGCATAATTTATTACTTTAAAGATAGATTTTTCTGCGTAATTATGCTGTGTGACACCCCAGGATGCCGAATGTGGGATGAAAGCCTAGGTTTTTTGTCACAAAACCCCGTTTTTAAAGGTTGCAAGTACGTCCACAGACAATAAAACCCCAAGCCAGTTAAGCTTGGGGCTATCAAATTAGGGTGCATCTAACAAGAGATGATCCGATCGCCCTCGATCGCCATCAGGAAAACTCACTCGATTTCCGCCAATAGCTTCTGACAAATAATCGGCCGCAGCTTCCACAACCGCGATCGCATTTTCGTAAACCATCCGCGTCGGCCCCAAAACCCCAACACTACCAACAGGCACTGATCCCCGGCGGTAAGTCGAAGAAATCAGAGTACAGCCACGAATTGGTTCTAAAGAGTTTTCCGAACCAATACGCACCGTTACCCGCTTGCCGGGGGTGTCTAATTCAGGCGATTCAAAAATCAAAGGCCAAAGCAGTTCCTGCTCTTGTTCTAGTAATTGCACCAGGGTTTGAACTTGCTGCAACTGCGAAAACTCTGGCAAGCGCAGCGCTTCTGCTAAACCGCCGATCAGAATCCGCGTGTAGGTTGGATTGCTTTGGCGGCTGCTCAAAGCAGTCAGCATGGTTCCCATCCACTCAGCGTACAGCTCAAAGTCCCGGTCTAACTCGCTCCAGTCTACAGCCGAGAGTTCCGAGAGCGCTCGTCCCCGCAACTTGCTGTTCAAAAAATTCGACAAAATCTGCAACTGGCGATCGACGATTTCGACATCAGGCGTGTTACCTTCTGCGTCCAAAGGCAACTGCACCAAAACCGACTGAGTTTCGTAGGCATCCGTCACCACGATCAGCATCACCTTTCCCGGCTCTAGCTGCACCAGTTGCAAGTGGCGCAAGCAAGCCATATTGGTTTGCGGTATGGTGATCATTGCTATGTAACCGCTGATAGTTGCCAGGATTTGAGCAGCGCCACGCAGTGCCGCGTCCATGCGACCGTCCGACCAATTGAGTTGGTGTAGTACCTGTTCCACCTTGCGGGCCAGCGTATCAGACGGCTGAATCAACTGGTCTACATAAATTCGGTAGCCGGAGTCAGAGGGGACTCGTCCTGCCGAAGTGTGGGGCTGATAAAGCAGTCCAGCTTTTTCAAGAGTCCCCATCGCATTGCGAATTGTAGCTGGGCTGACGCTGAGGTTGAATTCGTCAGCCAAAGCTTTTGAGCCAACGGGTTCCGCTGTAGCTATGTAGTGGCGAACCGTTGCCCAAAGGATGTGTTGTTGCCGATCGGTGAGGTTAACGCGCACAGATATTTAAGCAGAATTAGTATTCAGACAATTTGCCACTATCGAGTCAGAAGCTCTGTCCTTAAGGGCGATCGGGCAGAGTTATCTATTTAAGATAACAGATTTAGGTGAAGGAAGTTCAGCAACAGATTGTGTACGGGATTTTACGGATTGTGTACGTGATTTTACGGACCGATGTTGAGGGAATGAACAGGGAAAAATGTTTTAACTTTTAACTTGTAACTTTCTATTTGGGAAGCGAAGCTTCCCCGAACCGGAGATCTGCCCAATGCCCCATTCCTCGGTTTCGCTTTAGCAAATGCCCTTTAAGTGTGTTCTTTCAGAATATTTTGCAGGTAACTAGCCACTGCATCCGGCTGTTCCACCATTGCCAAATGGCCACAATCGGGAAGCTGAAGGACATTTTCGCCACAACCTTGGAACATCCAGTGAAAGCTAGCCAAATGCAGCACGTATTTTGGTTCCATAATTTTGTCTTTAGTACCGGCAATAAAATAAACAGGTTGCTTGAGTTGGGAGACAATTTGTGGCAATAGGTGAATCTCCGCTTCTGTGGTGGAGTCCAACAAAGCCCCCAAAGCTGCCTCTGGATGAGCTCCCACGAAATCTATTAAGCGCTGCCGTCCCCAGGATCTGCCGATGGGGCGGGCTACAGAATCGCGGGCAAACAGGTAATCTGCTAACGGCAAGCGAGGCAGCCAGCCGGGACGCATTGTTACTAGCTGCTTGCCGACCGCTCGAAACCGCTCAAATTCTTCCTTAAGATAGATGCCACCCCCTGCATTGATGCAGACCACGCCTTTAACGCGATCGGACAATTTGCTGGCTCCCCATAGAGCGATCGTACCGCCCAGAGAGTGTCCCACCAGCCAAGCAGAAGATATATCGAGTTTTTCGAGTAAAAGTTCCAAATCGCGAGCGTAAGCTGCGGGAGTGTAGCAGGAATTTAGCGGTTCGGAATGCCCATGATGAACGCCACCGTCGGATTGAGAATCGCCAAACCCCCGCAAATCGTAAGTAAGGCACTGATAGTTTGATGCCAAGCGATCCGTCAAAGGTTGCCAGTAGTGGCGGCTTAACAGCCAGCCGTGGACAAATACCAGAACCGGGGAAGTTGCAGTCGGAGCCGTCAAATCGTAAGCGTGCCGAACCCCTAG
The DNA here is from genome assembly GCF_036701035.1 of Microcoleus sp. Pol7_B2. NCBI lineage: Bacteria > Bacillati > Cyanobacteriota > Cyanophyceae > Oscillatoriales > Microcoleaceae > Microcoleus > Microcoleus sp. Pol7_B2. The sequence continues at coordinate 49,281 of NZ_JAUBQB010000040.1, forward strand.
GATGTCGATTGTTGCCATACTTTTATCTTATCCGCTCCATAAGACCTATGTAAACCTATGTATAGCCTTTCTCAGAAAGAGCGAGTACGCCGAAACCCTGTGTTCTCAAGCTTTTTCAGTTTAATTGTTTACCTCATATACCCAAAAAGCGCTATAACTAAGCCAAAAAGACTCAACTTTATCGATTTACCGCTTACTTCCTGCTGCAACGCGCGGTCTTAAGCGGACGTTACAAGATTTTTGTACACTGCACGGGCAATATTGGCATAGCTTGCCCTTTTATGCAATTTTTTTATCGGAAATTTTGGTGTTTGTAATCTCACTAAATCCTTATTTTAAGCGGTTATTAACTCAGTTCATTATAGGTAAATCATAGATAATTTTAAAAATTTAATTATTGATTGTAATCACACTGATAATAACTTTTAATTTTTGTTGCCAAGCGTTTGTGTAATTCGCTCGCTGTAGGGAGTTTTATGGTTTGATCCGTTGCTCTCAACGCCACTATTTCGAGCATTATCCCGTTCTCCCAATTGTAAGCGTGTCTTGCTAATCCAGAATGTTGACGGAATTAAAACCTGTTTATTAGGAGGTTTTAATTCCGTGTTAAACGAAAGTAACACTTGTTCAATACTTCGGACAGTTTTTGATAGCCAACCGTAGAAGAAGGATTTTAAGGCTCCAAGGCAATCGAGCTACCAACGGAAAATCGCTGTTTTCAGAGTAGGAACTAAAAACACTCCGGATTATTGCTTGTTAAACTCGCCTATTTATCTGGCACGTTTTTTCTATTAGGGTGGTTATTTTGTAGATGAATTACCCATCAAACTTAAAAAGCTTGACAACATCGTTTGTGCGTCTCCCATGTTTATGAGAACCGCTATCTACACTCGTTTGTAGGAACAATTTTGCCGAGCTTTTTATCCTATCTCACTGGAAAACTTTTGCAAACTAATGTCTACTTATAGCAATCTAGTTATTTAGGGATCATCGGTAGCTTGCCCTAAAATCGCTCGCCCAGCAATCTTTGTCGCACCCCCTCAGCGATTTTCTGCCCCAGATATTCGGGAATTAAGCTTTCATTGGGCCCCAACAAGTAGAGAATTAGGCGAGTTCGCCCCCGCCAAACCAGCAAATTAGCATTTACGACCAACAAATCCTCTTGCCAGATGGCATACATAACTTTGTAAAAAAGTCCAGGTTGATTATCTGCTTCAATCAGTAAAGCTGGCAAGTGGAAAACTGGATCGACGTAGAATTCAGTTGCCACATCTTCCAAACCCGCGTCTAAATTAAATTCCACCGCCAACATCTCTTCAACCTCAAAATGTCCCGCCAATGCCTCTCGAACGGCTCTACAGACGTTTTCTGCTGTTTTATCTGCCAATACCTTGCCACCGCGAGATACGACCAATTTGATAAATACCAGCATGGGCGGGTAAATTTGACCGTACAGACTCAGACTGTGAATCGTCAGTCCGTAGGCCGCGAGCACTCCAAAAATATCGCTCAGTAGAAAAGACTGGTTCCGGTAAGCAAAATGCAGGGCACTTTTGTTACCTTCGGCTCGGATTTCGATGACTGCTTGCCGAGTTTTGTAAAGCTGGTAAGCTAATTTGAGGTTTTGCAACTGGATTTCGCTGCTGACAAATTGCTCATAAAACTGCGGAAACGCTCGGTTAAAGCGCTTGAGGAGTTCTAGTGTAGATGGTTTTAAACCCGAAGCCATAATTGAGGAGAAGGTGCGGGAGATATACGAGGTATTGACTCTTCCATGCCTTATGGCAATGGGATTTTCGATTCGACGATTCGACTTAAATTGTGCCCGTCTCCTCACTAAAAGCAAAAGTCAAATCTGTCTGAGAACTTATCACGAGAATGTCACCGTTGCGCCATTCCAGTGGTATTTCCCACCAAGGGTATAAGTTCCGGCGCGATCGGCGGCACTCAAAAGAAGCATTTCCCAAAATGCCTCAGTCCTGGTTCGGCAACAAATTTTACCTTAAAAGCGGGTTGTCCGGGCACTGGCTAGCAGAACAGTTCTACCAAACTTGACAGCATCAAAAAAGCGCAGACTCAATGTTGGACGACAAATCCCTGTTTTCGGCGTAAGATGAGTGTACCGTAAACTGTTCCTCAAGAGGCTACCGGCAATTGATCCTACGCCGATCGGAGTGGGTTTATCTGTCGGGTTCTCTTTCTCGTCGTCCAACTTCTACTACCTTAACCGCGCCTGCATGGGTTTTTGGAAAAACTTATTTAGTAGTTCTGAGTCTGCCTCTGTACCCCAAACAGCGGATTTTGAGGAAGATGTGGCTGTTGGGTTAGGCGATCCGCTTTCCCCAACGTTTCGCAAACCCGCCAGCGGCAACGCTCGCATCTTTTTCAGTTGCGATCGGGACATTGACCTCTACGAACTCGAAGAACTTTGTAATGCAGTGGGTTGGTCCCGCCGTCCCCTGCGTAAAGTCAAAAAAGCTATTCAGCACAGCTTCCTAGTCGTCTCTATGTGGGAGATGCGGGGCAGCCAGCGACGGCTGGTGGGTTTCGCCAGAGCGACTTCAGACCATGCTTTTAATGCCACGCTTTGGGATGTGGTAGTTCATCCCGACTACCAGGGCAAAGGCATGGGCAAGGCGCTGATGAAATACATCATTAAAAAACTCCGCAGTGAAGATATCAGCAACATTACCTTATTTGCTGACCCTCAAGTGGTGGACTTTTACCGCAATTTGGGCTTTATGTCCGATCCAGAGGGGATTAAAGGTATGTTTTGGTATCCAGATTAGCAAGCGAGGTGCCGGTCGGCGTTGATTTGTTGAGGACATACAATACAATATTGACGCTGACAACACTGAATGCACCTGTGCGCTGCGGTCAGTTACCCGTTGATGTATCTCGGCATCAGGGCCGTTATGAAGCTGTGCAAGTATTGTCAGTCGATTTGAGCCGAGCACGATAGGAGTCAGGGGCGGGTATCGGTTTTTGGGTGGGGTCAAACCGGACAACCTGAAAAAAACTTCGCCTTAGCTGCATCGAGAGCTAAATATTTAATAAAGCTTGACAAGCAAGCGGTTTTGTGTGTTAATGGTTAGAGGTTAGCTAACTATACCACCGGGATGTAGCGCAGCTTGGTAGCGCGCCTGCTTTGGGAGCAGGATGTCGCAGGTTCAAATCCTGTCATCCCGATCGCATAATGTTAAATAATAGATTGAAGCAGAACTGTCTCTGATGTTTACATTTCGTCAAAATGAAAACAAATTGAGGCAGTTTTTGCCGATCGTGTTAACTCGCCAGTCTTTGCGTTAATGTGTTTCAGGATCGCTCCTGATGGAAAAAACATGAAATCATTAGTTCGTTTGGGCGCAATATTGGGAATTGTCGGCAGCACTCTGCTGGGCCCCTCCCCAATTGGCAAGATGTCTGCACTGGCACTGCCGGAGCCGCAAATTTTGGAAAAATTGCGATCGGTGCCGGTATTTACGATTACAGACGCTCAGGGTGCGCCCCTGGTAGCTTCTGTTCCCAAGCAGGGTCAGGGTCAAACTGGTAACGCTTCCGTGGCGGGAATTTTCATCAGCCAGAAAGATGCTCAAGCTTTTGTGGATCAACTCAAAACCAAAAATCCTCAGTTGGCGGCGTCGGTGCGCGTGATGCCGGTGTCGCTGGGGGAAATTTATCAGATCACTCAAGCAAATAAAGGCAAGCCGGAGGAGGTGCAATTTGCTTTCGTTCCGGCTCCGGTGCAGGTGCAGTCGGCTAAAACTGTACTTCAGCAGACTGGTCAACAAGTTAACGAGTTCAACGGTGTACCTCTGTTTTTAGCCAGAGGCGGCGCGGAAAATGGTTATTTGACGATTCAGCGGGGTCAACAAGAGGTGATTCCCTTGTTTTTTAACAAGGAGGATTTGCAAGGAATGGTCGATCGTTTTAAGCAGCAGCAGCCCAACGTGACAGCCACAATTAAGATTGAGGTGGTGAACTTGGAGAGCGTTTTGGAAGCTTTGCGTACTGAGAACGACCCGTTTTTGACCCAAATGATTTTGATTCCCTCGCGGGAGTCGCTGGAATTTGTGCGATCGCTCCAACCTGCAGGTGCGGGCCAAAATCCACAGGTTGCTCCGGCTCCAGCTCCGGCTCCAGCTCGACCGGCTCCAGCTCGACCGACTCGCTAATAGTTAGTCAGCAGTCATCAGTCATTAGTCATCAGTTATCAGTCATTAATTAGTAGGTTGGGTTTCTCGACTCAACCTACTATTTACGAATTAGCAATTAGCAATTAATATCGTTTCCGGTAGCATCGGAATTATAGCAAGTCCATTTGAGTCATGAATGTAGAACTACCTGAAACGCTTGTGATCATTGAATCGATTGTTTACAAATCAAATGGTTTTGCTATATTAGCCAAAATTAGGACACCGCGAGTGCCTAAGTCCCTACAATATTATTTTCGGTAGGGACACTCCAAGAGCCGTGTCCTCTATATCATGTATGAGTGCAACCGGAATTAATATAACAATTAGCAATTAGCAATTAGCAATTATTACAAAGTCTTATGTTTGTTTCTGGTTTAGAGCTTTGGGAATGGGCGAATCAAGCTAAAACAGAGGCGATCGCCTCTGACATTCCCCTAGCAGAAATCGACTGGCTGCTGCAAGAGCTGGCTGGTTTGGATAGGTTGGCTCTGCGTTTAGAGTCGTTTAAAGATTTGCCAAAAATTGAATTAAAGTTGTATTTATCTGAACTTGCCCAATTGTGGCAGCGGCGCTTGCAGGAACGGGTGCCGGTTCAGTATTTAACGGGAGTTGCACATTGGCGACATTTTTCGCTCAAAGTAACGCCGGCGGTGCTAATTCCTCGTCCTGAAACGGAATTGCTGATTGATTTGGCTGTAGAAGCTGTTAAAAGCTATGGTGTCAATCCAAAATCGCATTGGGTGGATTTGGGGACGGGCAGCGGGGCGATCGCGATCGGCTTGGCTTCTGCGTTGACAAATGCTACGGTTTATGCGGTAGATTGCAGTTCGGAAGCTTTGGCAGTTGCTCGACTGAATGCTGAGAATTTGGGTTTTGGATCGCGAATTAATTTTTATCAAGGTTTGTGGTGGGAACCGCTAGCATTTCTCAAAGGTCAAGTGAGCGGCATGGTGTCTAACCCGCCTTACATCCCCAGCAGTACGGTGCTGACTCTGCAACCAGAAGTTTTGAAGCACGAACCTCATCTGGCCTTAGACGGCGGCTTTGACGGGTTAGATTGCATCCGGCATTTGATAGAAACGGCTCCCGATTATTTAGAATCCGGGGGAGTTTGGTTGGTGGAGATGATGGCGGGACAAGCTGAGGCGGTAGCTGATATGCTGCAAAGTCACGGGAGTTACGATCGAGTTCAGATATTTTCTGATTTAGCAGGGATCGATCGGTTTGCCTTAGCCTACCGTCTTTAGGTTTCAAGAAAATGCCGCAAATTCTAAAATCTTAAATCTAAAATGGCATGACACAAGTTTCGATAAATGCCCTAGTTCAAGGGGCAATTTCTGGTAATTATATCGTCAGTTTTCCTACAGATACTGTACCCGCTTTGGCTGCGCGTCCCGATCGCTCGGAGTTGATTTTTGCAGCTAAACGTCGCAGTCAAGACAAACCGCTGATTTTGATGGCCGCATCGGCCCAGGCCTTGTGGCCCTACGTGCAGGGAAGTCCAGCAGAGTTAAAATTGTGGCAGCAAGTAGCCGAATCCTATTGGCCGGGGGCATTAACTTTGGTGCTGCCGGCTTCGCCAAAAGTCCCGGCGGCGATAAATCCCATCGACCCGAGTACAATCGGAATACGAGTGCCTAATCTTCCCCTTGCCCTAAAGATTCTAGAGCAGACAGGCCCTTTGGCTACTACCAGTGCTAATTTATCCGGTCAGCCACCTCTGGAGTCTGTGACAGAAATTGAGGCTCACTTTCCAGAAGTCTTGACATTAGTTCCTTCTGAATTAGCAACAGCGACAACAGCTTCGAGTTTGCCTTCGACTGTGGCTAAATGGACGGGCAGCGAGTGGGAAATATTGCGACAAGGCGCGATCGAGTTAGAATGCTAAAAGCTAAACTCCAAGGCAAAGCAATATGGCGCCGATCGGCTGGAGCAACTTTATATATTTAGGTATGGGACTGGGGCTGGGTTTGGGAAGCAGTTTGATTTGGCGCCTGCGGCAAAAAAGCTCGCAACAGCCCGAACCGGCGCCCAAAGTAGCCCCACCTCCTCAAGAAATTCACTTAGAGAAGTTTGATGCCCTTTCCGACCAACTTAAGCAAACTCAATTGGCTTATCAGATGGCATCGGAGATGAGCCAATTTAAGGCGGGTTTTTTGGCTCGAACTTCTCACGAGTTGCGATCGCCCCTGAGCACTATGATTGGTACGCTGCAATTAATTCTCTCGGATTTGTGCGACGATCCTGCTGAGGAACGAGAGTTTGTCGAGCAAGCTCACGCCGCGGCACTCAAGCTGGTGAAATTAATAGATGAAATTATCTCTGTTGCTAAAACTGAACACGGCACTGAAAGCATGGATATTGAGCCGATTCAGTTAGCTAAGGTTCTTGACGAGGTTGATGATTTAACTTACTTGCAGGCTGCTAATCGCGGCATTCGTTTGGAGATATTGCCGCCAGATCCGGGGATTTATGTATTGGCAGATTTGCCGAGGTTTAGGCAGGTTTTAGTCAATTTGGTAGATACTGCTGTTGCTCAGATGGAGGAGGGGAGTATTTCTGTGTCTGCCCATGCTTCGCCGGAATCTGGATACGTTCACATTTGGGTGGACGATCAGCGTTCAGTCAGTGCTTGGAGCGAGTCTTGGGATTTGCTGAAGCACGATTTGGAGTGTGATGTTACTAAGAGCAGCGATAATTCTCAGGTGTCTTCTGGAATGAGGTTATTGATGAATCAGACTCTTTTAAGTTTGATGAGCGGAAAGTTGGAGGTTCTGGCTGTGCCTTCGGAGTCCGAAGAGTGCAATTTTAACCGGACTCAGTGTTCTATTCCTTTGGCAACTTTCTGATGAAGAAAGTTGGGCCACGCGCAATGTACGGGATGTAACGCAGGTGAGGAAGAGGGCAAGGGATTTAACTGATTTAACTGAGGGCGAGAAGATGGAAAAGGGAAGATGAAAGAAGGAAAGTATTTATAGGGAGTAAGGTGCGCCCTGACGCACCCTACATATTATAGATTTTGATGCCAATCGGGTGATTATTTAACAATTAGCAGTTAGCAATTCGCCGTTGCTAATTTCTAATTCGAGATTCTCTTCTAGAAGCTGATTTTCAAGTACCATTGTGGTGCTAGCGTTTTTCTGAAAACCGATGCGCTCGTAGAAGCTTTGTTTGTAAGTTGTCATCAGGTAAACTCGCTCTACTCGGCACATCCGAGGGTGACTCAAGACGGTTTGCACTAATTTACGGCCGAGTCCTGCACCTTGGTAATCCGGATGAATGGCGACATCCCAGATGGTAGCTCGATAGATCCCATCTGAAGTGGCTCTGGCAAAGCCGATCGCCCGTGAGCCGTCCCAAACTGTAACAACTGGTTCGCTGTTGGCGATCGCAATTTCCCAATCTTCTATCTTGCGTTCCCTCGCCCAAAAGGCGGCGGCTTTAAATAGTTCTTGGATCTGTGCGATGTCTGCGCGATCGCGACCTATACAAAATTGAATGTGACTGGAATCCCTAGTCGTTGATGTCATGCTCAATCTGCCTTCAAGTTGTATCTAAACTGTGTTACTTTTACTGTCTTAGCCGGTATAGTTAATTTTGCTTGGGAACAATCAATGATTGAATTCCCGATTTACAAAACTATTTTTAGTTATACATATTTTCTAAATAATTTCGGTGATTATTAATACTTTTTGGGGTAAATTTTGTAAAAAAGTCTTTGAGTCAAAATTCCCAACTTATAACTCATACTATTTGAGATCTGAGATTTGAGATTTGAGATGGGGAATGACTGATTTGTTAGGGTGTTTGGAGTTTGCCTACAGAGAAACCGGGTTTTTTCTCACGTCTATTTCGTTACAGCCCACCGAAACTCTAAAAACCAGGTTTCGAGGCGTCGTTTATTGCTAAGCGTAAGCGATAGCTAGTGTGTTGCCTAATTGCTCAAAAATCATCTATCGAGAGAGGTATTGACTCCACGAAAACACCCGAAGATTGTGCTGTGGAGTCAATTCTTTAATCTCTAATTTCTAATCGAGTGAATCTAGTTTTGCAGCCAGCGGGCGGCGTCTTTGGCGTGATAAGTCAAAATTAAATCAGTACCAGCACGCTTGAATCCTGTCAAAGTTTCCATCACTACTCTTTCTTCATCTATCCAACCGTTGAGGGCGGCGGCTTTCACCATCGCATATTCTCCAGAAACGTTGTAAGCAGCAACTGGCAGGTTAGTTGCTTCCTTCACGCGCCAGATGATGTCCATATAAGCTAAAGCGGGTTTAACCATGAGCATATCTGCGCCTTCGGCAATGTCGAGAGCAATTTCTTTAAGAGCTTCGCGGCCGTTTCCGGGGTCCATTTGATAGGTGCGCCGATCGCCAAATTGTGGAGCAGAATCCGCCGCATCCCGGAACGGGCCATAATAAGCTGAGGCGTATTTTGCTGCGTAAGACATGATGGGAATATCTTCAAATCCAGCGGAATCCAATCCTTCGCGAATTGCTCCGACAAAACCGTCCATCATGCCCGAAGGGGCGATAATATCTGCACCGGCATTAGCTTGAGCAACGGCGGTTTTCTTGAGCAATTCTAGTGTCGGATCGTTCAAGACGCGGCCACTTAAATCTCCGACTTCCAAATAGCCGCAGTGACCGTGACTGGTATATTCGCACAGACAAGTATCGACCATGACGATTAAATCTGGTACGGCTTTTTTAACTGCTTCCGTCGCTTGTTGGACGATGCCGCAGTCGTGCCAAGCACCTGTCGCGTCTGTATCTTTGTCTGCGGGAATGCCGAATAAAATAATCGCGGGAATGCCGAGGTCGTAGACTTCTTTTGCTTCTTCTACTATTTTGTCTACCGATAGCTGGTAGACTCCGGGCATCGATGTGACTTCTTTGGCAAAAGCTTCCCCCGGTACGGCAAATAGAGGGTAAATTAAATCGCTAGTGGTCAAGATATTTTCGCGTACCATCCGGCGGAGTTGGGGATGGTTGCGGAGGCGGCGGGGGCGGTGAGTTGGAAACATAATGTTTTTTTTACGGTAGATAAAGCCCTGCTTTCTAGGACTCGCGGCGTTTCTTTAAAAGTCTAGAGCTTATTGTTGGCCGATCGCCCTTTACATAAGTAAACTTCTGTAAAACCCGCGATGGCCATTGTTCGTAGTCAGGAATGCAAGTCATTTCGAGCCTTTCCCGTTCCCAGACACAGCCATAACGGTGCTTCTTGGATCGGTTGGTACGGATATCTCGCTGGCTTCATACCTATAACCAGGCTGCCCAGAAGCGAGGATAGACTGTAAATTATAAATGTATCGAATAGTAACGGTCTTATGTACAAGCAACTAATTTCAAAGATGAAACCCCTTTTGAAACCACTATTCGCGATCGGTCTGGTACTGACGCTAGCCCTCGGTAACGCTGACGGAGCTCTGGCGGCCCGCAGCGGAGGACGCATCGGCGGCGGATCTTTTAGTGCTCCGGCGCGCAGTTACTCGTCTCCTAGTCGCACTTACGCGCCTTCGGGAGGCGGTTACTACCCGGGCGGCGGCTTTGGCGGCGGCTTCGGTTTCCCGTTCTTGCTGCCGTTTTTTGGCTTTGGAGGCGGGTTTGGCGGCCTGTTCTCGATTTTGATTTTTATCTCGATCGCTAATTTCCTCGTCCAAAGCTTCCGCCGCGCCGGGGGCGGAACTGACGAACTGGGCAACAGCGCCCCCACTACTACCGTATCTGTAGCCCGCTTGCAAGTTGGTTTGCTAGCAGAGGCGCGCGGTTTGCAAGCCGAACTCGACTCCCTAGCGCGAAAAGCGGATACCGATACAGCGACAGGTCGCGCTCAAGTGCTGCAAGAATCTACTCTGGCGCTGCTGCGGCATCCTGAATACTGGGTTTACGCGGGCGCTGAATCTGTGCAAACTCGCTTAGAAGCAGCCGAAGCTAAGTTTAATCAACTTTCTTTGGCAGAACGCAGTAAATTTACTGAAGAAACGCTCTCGAATTATAACAATCAGCTCCGGCAAGCAGGGAGCAGCAATATCCTGCCAGGTTTGCAAGAAAATGGGGCGCTGGTTGCTTCTGATGTGAATTCAGATCCCGGGGAATTTATTGTGGTGACGGTGATTGTCGGTACTCAAGGCAAATTGCAATTGCCAGCAGTGAAAAACTCTGAAGATTTGCGCCAAGCTTTGCGTCAGATTGGGGGAGTATCGAGTGAGCAGTTGCTGGCGGTTGAGGTGCTGTGGACTCCTCAAGCCAACGGGGACACTCTGACTGCTGACGATATGTTGGCTGGCTATCCTGATTTGCGATCGATTTAGTGAGCAAGACTGGGCGCGGAGTATTGTCTACCGCGCCCCATCCTGCAGCTAAGCTGGGCGGATGAACCCAATTGGTTTTGAGACGCGAATTTTACACGAGTTTTTTAAGGTCGATCGAGTTAAAGAAGATTGTTTAACAAATGCTAGTATTTAGAGATTATGATTCAGCGTGATTCATCTGCTATGGGCAAAGCCTACCTCATAGGGGTTTTGCGAAGAAGTTAGGCAGGATAAAAAAACTGTATTCAGCGAGGACTGCTTCGGAAGAAGTTGCGATCGCGCGCCATCTAAATTTTATATAAAGAAGAAGCGATCGAGAGCGAAAACTTATGGCCGACAGCAGCAGAAAAAAAGCACTTTTTATTTTGAGCCAGTTAAATAATGACGATATCAACTGGATCGTCAATAAAGGCAAAAAGGAAGTTTTAGATCCAGGCGGGATTTTGATACATGAAGGGAGACAGATAGATGCGCTCTACATTGTTTTGAATGGGAGTTTGAGCGTTTTGATCGAGGCTGAGCGGACTAGAGAACTCGCTAAAATAGCCAGCGGAGAACTGGTGGGAGAAGTCTCTTTCATTGACGCTCGCCCTCCTTTGGCAACGGTGAAGGCGATCGAAGAAACTCACTTGCTGGCAATTCCTAGGCGGCAGTTAGTAATCAAACTTCAAAACGATATGGGCTTTGCTTCCCGCTTTTATTATGGAATTTCACTGTGTCTGGCAGACAGGATGCGCGGTACGATCAGACATATAGAATACGGCCGCAATATTGAATTAGATCAACCAGAATTTGAACGAGAGGATATCAATCCTAACGTCCTGGAAAATTTGGCGCTAGCTGAGGCTAAGTTTAATTGGCTGAGGGAAAATGTTAAAGCTTGAGGAATTTTAAGGGTGCATCTCACTGTTGCAAATATATGAAAAAAGGGCGAAAATGAAAAAGCTAGTAAAACTGTGAAAAAAGATGAGGGAAAAAAATGACACCCGAAGACCAAAAG
>NZ_JAUBQB010000041.1:0-11651 GCF_036701035.1 Microcoleus sp. Pol7_B2
CACGCTAACTTACTCTCCATTTTTGGAAACAATACCTAATTTACCAGGGTTTGAGCCTTAACTGAACCGTATTGATTGAGAGCCAAATCTCCTCGCGCATGAGACATGGCGCGTCGTCATTACCGCGTCTGCTAGTTCAAAGGTGGCATCTTTTGCCTTGCCCAGGCATTCATAAGCTTGTTGACGAAATTCGTATAATTGTTCCAACAGAGATTGCAGGTAGATTTGAGATTTTTTGCTGAATTCTCAATTTTCTACCCTTACGCTGTCTGTTGAAACTATCGCAGACAGTTTTTTTCTCTTGTTGCAAGTCTCCCAGAACGTCAACCCTCGCTGGCATCTATCTTATGGTTGAAGCTGATAGCTGGTCGCCAGATCCCGTTGCCGTTCTTGATAAACGTTTGCCAGTCTCACAGCGATCACACTTTTTGGCCTGTTTAGTCTAAACTCCAATAGGTTATAAACTCCTTGTAATTGACGAGCGAGCGCCAACTCACTTGCTGATACAATGTCGTCCCGATGAATCCAGCTCGTGAAATGATTGCCTGTGCCTGGGCGAGTTGTGCCTGCAAGCTTAGTAAACCGTTTCTTGAGCTCGCGTTCAGGTCCATAAATTGCTCCAAGGCGAAAGATACATACTTTCAAATCTTGGCTGGATGCTGACAGCAAAACTTGCTCTGTCTCATGTAAAATCTCTCCATGTCTGTTAGCTGGTGCCACAGGTGAAAGTTCACTCAACCAGGCTCCATTACTATTGCCATATACCGCACAACTACTGGTATATATGAGTTGTTTTATGTTGGGAAAATGCTTCAAGGCAAGAACAAGGTTGTTGGCCGTATGCAGGTATGTCTCCTCGTACATATCGGAATCTACTTGGTGGTTTGCTGTAGGAGCGAGACTCAGGAAGACCACATCTTGATTTGGCAGGATCGTCTGTAATGTCTCTTCATCGCAGCGCTTCAGGACGATCGCCTCGTTGGCCACTTTCTGTAACTCCCCAATCCGGTCTTGCGTTGTCGTCGTTGCAGTAATTAGGTGACCCAGCTTCCGCCAATGCTGGGCAACGGCACTTCCAACATAGCCACAACCAATAATTATAGCGTTCATCCGTTTTTTTAACTTCTGATATAGAAGGCTCTAGATTGCATCCAAGATACCAATATATCAAAGTTACAAAACTTTACGCACGGTTTTATTGGATTTGCATTCTGGGCATTTCCTGCTACTTTTTCTCCATATCATCCCTCTATTAGGGAACGCCGAGTTAATCAGCATTAACAAACAACCGGGAACGAGTAATAAAACGCTCTCCATCCGGCTCTTCCAGGGAAAAATCGCTGCCTCCCGGTCCCGATGCCACATCTATAATTAACTGCGTGTGCTGCCAATATTTGTATTGCTGCGCTGCAATATAAAAGGGACAACCGCCTATTTCGCCGAGCAATACGTCACCATCACCGATTATCAATTCGCCATCGGGAAAGCACATGGGGGAACTACCGTCGCAGCAACCGCCGGATTGGTGAAACATCAATTGTCTGTGTTGAGTTTTGAGATGGTTAATTAATTTTAAAGCGGATTCTGTTGCGGTAACTTTTGCAGTTTCCATTGCAGTCTGTTGGTGTAACAATTTTATTTTGTTTATGAATGAGATTTTTTTAATGAACCGCAGAGGGCGCAGAGGACGCAGACAAAGAGAGGAAAGAGAGAAAGAAGGAGTTGACGCATCCTTGAAGTTTGTCTTTCTTCTTTCTTCCTTCCCAATGACTAACACCTTAGAAAAAACCTAAAGCTTTGGGGCTGTAGCTGATTAACAAATTCTTAGTTTGCTGGTAGTGATCTAACATCATTTTGTGATTTTCGCGACCGATACCAGATGATTTGTAGCCGCCGAATGCTGCGTGGGCCGGATAGAGGTGATAGCAGTTTGTCCAGACGCGGCCTGCTTGAACAGCGCGACCCATGCGGTAGGCGGTGTTGATGTCGCGAGTCCAAACTCCTGCACCTAAACCGTAGAGAGTATCGTTGGCAATTTCTAATGCTTCAGCTTCGTCTTTGAAGGTGGTTACTGCTAATACTGGGCCAAAGATTTCTTCTTGGAAAATTCGCATTTTGTTGTTTCCTTTGAAGACTGTCGGCTGGAAATAATAACCGTCTTGCAAGTCGCCGGATAATATGTTTCTTTCGCCGCCAATGAGACATTCTGCGCCTTCGGCGTGACCGATTTTGACGTATTCGGCGATTTTTTCCATCTGGTTGATGGAGACTTGCGCGCCGAGGGCGGTTGTGGGATCTAAGGGGTTGTCTTGTTTGATTTGGCGGATGCGATCGATCGCCCTTTCCATAAATCGATCGTAGATTGACTCCTGAATTAAGGCGCGGGAGGGACAGGTGCACACTTCGCCTTGGTTGAAGGCAAACATGACTAATCCTTCGACTGCTTTGTCGAGAAATTCGTCGTCTTGGGCGCAGATATCTTCAAAGAAAATGTTGGGGGATTTGCCGCCTAATTCTAGGGTGACGGGGATGACATTTTGGGAGGCGTATTGCATGATTAGCCTGCCCGTGGTGGTTTCGCCGGTGAAGGCGACTTTGGCAATCCGGGGACTGGTGGCTAGGGTTTTGCCGATTTCGGCGCCGGGCCCGTTAATGACGTTGATAACGCCGTCTGGTACTAAGTCGGCGATGATTTCCATCAGTACCAAGATGGAGGCGGGGGTGGGGCCTGCTGGTTTGAGGACAACGCAGTTGCCGGCGGCAAGGGCTGGGGCGAGTTTCCAGGCGGCCATTAAGATCGGGAAGTTCCAGGGGATGATTTGTCCGATGACGCCTAGGGGTTCGTGGAAGTGGTAGGCGACGGTGGTTCCGTCGAGTTCGCCGATCGAGCCTTCTTGAGCTCGGATGCAGCTTGCAAAGTAGCGGAAATGGTCGATCGCCAGCGGTATGTCTGCTAGGCGGGTTTCGCGAATTGGTTTGCCGTTGTCCCAGGTTTCGGCGATGGCGAGGCGATCGAGGTTTTCTTCGATTCGATCGGCAATTTTGTGTAAAACCCGCGCCCTATCGGCTGGGGAAGTCTTACCCCACTTGTCTTTCGCTGCGTGGGCGGCATCCAGTGCCAATTCTACATCCTCAGCGCTCGATCGGGGAACTTGACAAATTGATTTTCCTGTAATTGGAGAAAGGTTTTCCGAGTATTTCCCTTTCACCGGTGGCACCCACTGGCCGCCGATAAAGTTGTCGTAGCGAGGTTTAAAAATCGACTGACTGCCGGATTGAACAGGTGCTGCTACTACCATTTTATTACCTGATTAAAATTTGTTTTTGCGGACTATCGAAAGAAATCTGTTAAATATCAACTATCGTCTATTCTCTGGCAGTTTTGTTCTTTAATATACAAAATTTTACATTTTTAAAATATTTGAAATCAAAGTTGTTTCTAGGTTTCGGGGCCGGGCGGGTAATTAATAAGATTTTTTTATAAACCGCAGAGTACGCAGAGGGAGAGAAGAACGAGAGCATAAAAGATAGTTTTACAAATTATTTATATCTGCTAATATATAGATATAAACTGGGCAATTTATCAACAGTACCAATCAAATGCCTGCCTTAAATACCGTTGTTTTTTCTTCTGATATTGAGCATGGCTCAAAGCATTTAGACGCTGCTAAAATCCGGTGGTTTCAACGCCGGCTGAAAGCTTGGGCCCGGCAGAATTTCCGTGATTTTCCTTGGCGGCGTACCTGCGACCCCTACGCGATTTTGGTGGCGGAGTTGTTGCTGCAAAAGACTACTGCCGCTACAGTGGCTCCGATTTATCAAGAATTTGTCGATCGATATCCGACTCTCTCGGATTTAGCGGCCGCGCCTGCTGCGGAAGTTGCTAGTTTGTTGCAGCCTTTGGGTCTTTTTTTTCGGGCGCAAAAGCTGCGGGAATCGGTGCTGGTTATCTTAGAAAATTATCAGGGAAATGTTCCCCGCACGGAAGCTCAGTTGCTGGAACTTCCCGGAGTTGGCAAGTACATTGCGCGATCGGTTTGCGCTAATGCTTTCGGACAGCCCAAAGCGGTGCTCGATACGAATGTTGCTCGGATTTTGCAGCGTTTTTTTGGGATTGACGGCGGTAAAGTAAAATCGCGATCGCCCGAACTTTGGGAAGCAGCAGAACGAGTCGCTCCCAAACAGCAAGTCGGGCCCTGGAATTTGGGTTTACTCGACTTCGGGGCGGCAGTTTGCACCGCAAGAAACCCCCGCTGCAGCGAGTGTCCGCTGCAACAGCAGTGCGAGTACAAAATTAGCAGCGAAATCAATTCTAGGCTCATTGCCGAACTCAGTTGACAAATTTTGTGCAGTCATTGTATAGGCGGTTTAAAACATTTTCTCACTCTAACTAACAATCTCAAAAACCAGCCCCCACCAACGGTAAATACTATTAATTAACTGTGACGCAGCGGAAGTCATATCCGAAATTTAGTACCTTTACTAGGTTGCTAAAAACACTTTAATTCTCCTTTGGGTGGCTCTACAATTATCCGATATTTGAGAGTGATTCTTGACGAGATGGCTGGTTCTGCTAACCAACAAGAAAGCAGAAAGTGGCGCTGTGACATAATTGCTAATTGCCATGTCGTTATCAGCCACCTCAATATAAATCCCCTGAGTATCGACCACCTCAGTGCCAATCCACATCACCGGATTAAATTTGATTGATTGCAACTCTTACAACTCTTGAGCCGACTCTTCTAAAACATCGATCGGGTGATTGAGGATATTCAGAAAAGCTTGATTTATCTGAGATGTTGCACCATTTTCAAGAAGCTTTTTATGAACAGGCAAGATGCCTGTTCCACAAAGAGTGAATTTTATTGTGGAACAGGCATCTTGCCTGTTCTTGAGAATGGCCCAAGATGTGAGATTAAGCCGAGCTGCATACCGCTCAATCTGTGAAAAATTGCCGAATTGTTTTATCAGCTTGATGTCTAGCCGTCTGTCGCAAATGGTCGCGTTTTTTAAATTGGCACCCAGAAAGTCAAACCTTCGCAGCGTTTTATTGCTAAAATTGAAAAAATAGTAAATAAGTGCATTCATCATTATCAATGTGACGATTTTGCATAATATTTATTAGCACCATAAGCAATAAAGGTTAAAACACTCAATGTCTGCTCAAGGGTTTTATCGTCGTTCACTCCCAGATTCTGCTATTGCCTTTTCCTCGGTAGAGGGAAGGCAAATTTTTCGAGAAGCGTTGGCATTGGGAGGTATGGAAGGGTATTTTGCTCTAGCGGAACAGTTTCATACTCAAGCAGAACCCGCTTTTTGTGGATTGGGTAGTTTAGTTGTTGTTCTTAATGCCTTATCCATCGATCCGGGTCGCATTTGGAAAGGGGTGTGGAGATGGTATGGAGAAGAATTTTTAGACTGTTGCTTACCTCTTTCAGTCATTAAAGAAAACGGTATCACCTTTGATGAGTTTGTCTGTATAGCACGTTGCAACGGTGCTGTTGTAAAACCTAACCGTTACCACCAAAGCAGCTTGGAAAAATTTCGGCAAGCAGTTGAGGAGGTGACTGCGGCGTCAGGTGATATTCATCTAGTTGTTTCCTACAGCCGAAAGGTGTTGGGACAAACGGGTGATGGTCACTTTTCACCAATTGGTGGCTATCATCCACAGCGGGATCTAGTTCTTCTGCTGGATGTTGCTCGTTTCAAATATCCACCTCACTGGGTTTCTCTGCCTTTGTTATGGAAAGCGTTTGAACCTGTCGATCCCGTCACTAATCAATGTCGAGGTTATATTTTATTGCAGAAGAGTGAAAGATTGCCAGAAACATTCTTTCATGTTGCTTGTGATTTACATCAGTGGCGTAGTGTTGCTCCTTACTTTGCAGAAATACTCCCCGACCTTCTAAGAAAAGAACAACCTGATTCAATTGCTTCATTTGTCAGTACCATTCTGCACCATTGGTCTGTTGAATTCACAACTATGGTGCATACCTCCTCAGAGACGGCAGAGACACTTGAGAAATTACGGGCAGCTATTGAGTTAAATTCACTGTTTGATATTGTTCACCAATGCTTGTCAAGCGATGACTCGGATGCAATGTCTGTTGTAGGGAAGTGGCGATCGCAACAGCCATTCGTAGCAGAGATAATAACAGCAATATTACTCTCGTGTCCCGAAACGCTCTATGCAACTCTCAAACGCGAGTTACGACTGTGGTTTAGTGAGGTTCGCCACCTTGAGAAACTACTCCCTCCCTTGGATGTAGAGATATCTAGATTGAGAGAACAAATGTCAGCACTCCAGGAGTTTTACACTTTATATTCCAAGGGACATCAGTGCAATATCCCTCAGAGTTAGCACATACCGCCTTTTGAGCTTCTCCAACGTCGACTAACGACAAAAGTGAAGATTTAATAGAAAGATTTAATAATCTGATGCTGGTGGCGGTTGTGGAGGAAGATTCGCCGCAGCGAAATATTAGGGTTGTGACTGATGCGAGTGAGGAATGGACAACAGAAAAAGTGGAAGTAGTGAGAAAAAAAATGTAGGGCGAACATCTGGTTGGCTGCCGGTTTTGGCCTAAATACTATTTGATTGACGGTTGGTTGAGGTAATCCGCACATATCGGTTTGTATTCTTCTGCCACTTTCGGATGTGTTCTGAGATAATCGCTAATCCAATTGCAACCGAATGCCATTAGTTTATCGAAATCCCAAATCCACAGTTTGATGGCGTTGTCACTGCTTCCAGAAGCCAAAGCCAAGCCATCTGGACTAAAGGCGACGCTCCAGACCAAACCTTGATGCCCGGTGAGGGTGGCGATGGGTTTTTGGCTTTCCAGATGCCACAGTTTGATGGTGTTGTCACCGCTTGCAGAAGCCAAAGTCAAGCCATCGGGACTAAAAGCGACGCTATTGACCCAACTACTATGCCCGGTGAGGGTAGCGATGGGCTTTTGGGTTTGCAGGTTCCACAGTTTGATGGTGTTGTCACCGCTTGCAGAAGCCAAAGTCAAGCCATCGGGACTAAAAGCGACGCTCCAGACTGAACCTTGATGCTCAGTGAGGGTAGCAATGGGTTTTTGGGTTTGCAGGTGCCACAGTTGGATGGTGTTGTCACTGCTTGCAGAAGACAAAATCAAGCCATCTGGACTAAAAGCGACGCTTCTGACATAACTGCTATGCCCGGTGAGGGTAGCGATGGGTTTTTGGGTTTGCAGGTTCCACAATTTGACGGTGTTGTCATCGCTTGCAGAAGCCAAAACCAAGCCATCTGGACTAAAAGCGACGCTTCTGACATAACTGCTATGCCCGGTGAGGGTAGCGATGGGTTTTTGGCTTTGCAAATCCCACAGTTTGATGGTTTTGTCAAAGCTTGCAGAAGCCAAAGTTTTGCCATCGGGACTAAAGGCGACGCTATTGACCAAACTGCTATGCCCGGTGAGGGTAGCGATGGGTTTTTGGCTTTGCAAATCCCACAGTTTGATGGTCTTGTCATGGCTTGCAGAAGCCAAAGTTTTGCCATCGGGACTAAAAGCGACGCTATTGACCAAATCGCAATGGCCAGTGAGGGTGGCGATGGGTTTTTGGCTTTGCAAATCCCACAGTTTGATGGTGTTGTCATAGCTTGCAGAAGCCAAAGTTTTGCCATCGGGACTAAAGGCCACGCTTCTGATATAACTGCTATGCCCGGTGAGGGTAGCGATGGGTTTTTGGGTTTGCAGGTTCCACAATTTGACGGTGTTGTCATCGCTTGCAGAAGCCAAAACCAAGCCATCTGGACTAAAAGCGACGCTTCTGACATAACTGCTATGCCCGGTGAGGGTAGCGATGGGTTTTTGGCTTTGCAAATCCCACAGTTTGATGGTTTTGTCAAAGCTTGCAGAAGCCAAAGTTTTGCCATCGGGACTAAAGGCGACGCTATTGACCAAACTGCTATGCCCGGTGAGGGTAGCGATGGGTTTTTGGCTTTGCAAATCCCACAGTTTGATGGTCTTGTCATGGCTTGCAGAAGCCAAAGTTTTGCCATCGGGACTAAAAGCGACGCTATTGACCAAATCGCAATGGCCAGTGAGGGTGGCGATGGGTTTTTGGCTTTGCAAATCCCACAGTTTGATGGTGTTGTCATAGCTTGCAGAAGCCAAAGTTTTGCCATCGGGACTAAAGGCCACGCTTCTGATATAACTGCTATGCCCGGTGAGGGTTGTGAGTTCTTTTTGGCTTTCCAGGTTCCACAGTTTGATGGTTTTGTCACCGCTTGCAGAAGCCAATGTCTTCCCATCGGGACTAAAAGCGACGCTCCAGACCGAACGGCTATGCCCGGTGAGGGTAGCGATGGGTTTTTGGTTTTCCATGTGCCACAGTTTGATCGTTTTGTCACTGCTTGCAGAAGCCAATGTCTTGCCATCGGGACTAAAGGCGACGCTATAGACCGGATTGCTATGCCCGGTGAGGGTAGCGATGGGTTTTTTGCTTTGCAGGTTCCACAGTTTGATGGTGTTGTCAAAGCTTGCAGAAGCCAATGTCTTGCCATCTGGACTAACGGCGACGCTAATGACCACATTGTTATGCCCTTCCAAATGATTGCGCTCTTTTACTGCGGACACTGCTTGTTGCAGCGCAGCTATCACTCGTCCTCTAATATGTTTTGTCGTCTCGGCTGAAGAATCTAGTTGTTTGAATGCTTGCCCTGCCTTTAATGCTTCCAACAGTGCTTGGACTGTCTGTCCTGAACGAAATGATTCATTAGAAAAAGCAGTTTCCTGGATGACATTTGCTAAATTCTGGGCTTGAGTGACTTTATACGTGGCTAATTGCTCTGCTTTAATTAGCGTCTGATTCGCTTGAGTCAAAATTTTATTCGCTTGTCTCTGTGCTTCTAACTCTCGTTCCACTTCCCGTTGTTGGACTTCCCGGCTGGCATTTAAAAACTGATAATCCAAATCGCTCAAACTTTTATCTGCTGCCCAAGTTTGAGCATCGTGCAAGGCTTGACCCCGCAACAGTCGCGATTCATCTTGGCAATCAGACTCTATCCAAGCTTTAAAACTTTCGCTGTAAGGGCGGAGCTCCGCTAATTGTTTTTCCACCCAATCCAGGTTAAAAACCGATTGATAAATTGGGTTATAAACTTTAAGTTTGCCAGACTGCTTAACCACCAACCCAGTTAATCGCAGTTCCATTTGTTCGGGAGTATCATCAGCCGCTATCTCATTGTGCTGCAAAATTTGCTGATATAGTCCCAATAACCTACTTGCCCGTTGTTCGCTGCGTAAAATGCGATCTCGAATCGTCTTCAAATGCTCGGGTTCATCCTGCCCTTCCCAATTCTCAATCACCTTTTGTTGGACTAAATGGGCTACCCAATCGGCATGGGTTTCGAGAGATTCTGAAGTGAGATAAAGTCGGAGTAATTTACAAATTTTTTGCGTTAAAAAGGGCTGTCCACCAGTCCAAGATAACACCGCTTGTAGCAATGCTTGCGAATTCTCAGCTTGAGTTTCTAACCCAACTGCCAAAGGTTGCGCTTCGGCTAATTGAAAACCCGTCAACTCAATCGCGCGCCCGATATTAAAAGGAGTGCGAAGGTGATTGCTAATCAAATCAGAAGGCGCTGCTACTCCTATTAAAGCAAAGGTTAAACGCTGATAATCTGATTTATCTGCACGCTGATTAAAACACTCGCGAATCACGGCAAAAAAGTCGTCTATATTAAATGGCAAAGCCAATACACTGTCAATCTCATCAACAAATATCACGATACATTTATCAATAAATTTCAGCAATACCTCTGGGACAAACTTGCTGAACCGTTGGACAGGAGACACTAAATCGTGATTCGTCCACCATTCATAGGAATCAAAATTATTGTAAAGTTCAAAACTATTCACCAACGAGTCAATAATTCCAAAATACCACTCTTGAGGAGTAATATCTGAAGTCCCAATTGATGTAATATCAACCGCAGCACAGGCAAATCCTTCCTGCTGCAATCTCGCCATTGTCTGCACCCGCAAGCTAGATTTTCCCATCTGTCGCGAGTTAAGAACGTAACAAAACTCGCCCGCTTTTAGTCCATCAAAAAAATCTCGGTCAGCTTGTCTTCTAACATAAGTAGGCGCATCAATCGGCAGACTGCCACCAACTTGATATTCGTAATTTAAATCAGGTTTTTCCTTCATTAACGAACTCCCAAAAATTAAATTATTTAAAAAAGGTACGTTGTTGCGCTTTAGGGCCATATTTAGCGCTAAAGCGCAACAACGTACAAATTAACGAACTCCCAAACGGTCTTTCAAATATAGGCGGTAGAGATTGCACAGAGGAATCACATCATTACCTCGCAACTCCACCAAACCCATACTGCGAAGCTTAAACGCTAAATTTGCTTCTAATCGTACTGGATTAGAACTAGCAATTACTTGTTTTATTGCTGTTTCCAAATTTGCATCAGCAGTGAGATTAATTAAATGATGACGTAAATGATCGGCGTAAATTCCTTCTTCTGTCGGAGCAATGGGTAAAAATTGCTCTAAGGTTAAAAAACCGCGAGCAATTTCATAGAGAGCTTTTCTTAACAGGTAAGGATGTCCGTCTATCATTCCAATTAGTTTTTCTCTCTCACTATCAGACAAATTAAGTTGATGTTTCCGAACTAATTCAACAATTTGTTGATGGTTGAATTCTGGTAGCTCAAGTGGTAAACCTACATTAAATGGTGACTGGTTGATGTTGAGCGGAATATAAACTTCTTTGGAAGAGTAAATTACTAAACGCAGTTTTTTCCAAGCTACTTCGTTTTTCCCTCTGGCAATAGGTATTTAAGAAGCGGGATTGCTCTTTTCATTGGCAGTTGAATTTTATAAAATATTTAGAGTTTTTGCCCAGGTCGAACAAATCCCTCCTGCTATATTTTTGGAAATTTTCTTGATAATTAAAGAGGCAACAAGTGCAGCAACAGTGGGCGCCCATCCTAAACTAGATACCAAAAATGGTGCTAATATTCCCGCTGCTTTGGTATAGTTTTCTGCCAAGGCTTTATCTAGCACTTCTTGAGTCTCTTTATCCCCTAAAGGACTACACAAAGTTTTGTAAGCTTCGGTATTGACTTGATTAAAAACTTTTTGACCTGCTTCTATCGCACCTTGGGAAATTGGCCCTCTCGCTGCCACTTCAAGATCAAGTGAATCGAGAGAAACACCCCTTGGCGCACTTTGTGCTGTTAAATCTCCCCTCATCTCTTCAGAGAGTGTACCGAGTTGTGCTACCAGTACCTCTTCGTCAAGGTCATATATTTGCTGCGCGAGTTCATTAGCTTCTGTCATAACTTACTCCTTTTTTGTGATGCTGAATAACCTTTTATAGCAGTTTACAGTTGGAGGGAATACGGGAGTCCCGAGTTTCTAGATTTCTTGGTAAGAAACATTCTACTTTTGGGGTAGATAATCAGAACATATCGGTTTGTATTTTTCTGCCACTCCAGGGTGGGTTCTGAGATAATCGCTGATCCAGTGGCAGCCCAATGCCATGAGTTGCTCGAAATCCCAAGTCCACAGTTTGATCGTGTTGTCCTCGCTTGCCGAAGCCAAGGTTTTGCCATCTGGGCTAAAGGCGACGCTCATGACCGAATTGCGATGGTCGGTGAGGGT
>NZ_JAUBQB010000041.1:11751-60172 GCF_036701035.1 Microcoleus sp. Pol7_B2
AGTAATCGGTTTTTGGGTTTGCAGGTTCCACAGTTTGATCGTGTTGTCTACGCTTGCAGAAGCTAAAGTTTTACCATTGGGACTAAAGGCGACGCTATTGACCGAATTACTATGCCCGGTGAGGGTAGTAATCGGTTTTTGGGTTTGCAGGTTCCACAGTTTGATCGTGTTGTCTACGCTTGCAGAAGCTAAAGTTTTACCATCGGGACTAAAGGCGACGCTATTGACCAAATTGCTATGCCCGGTGAGGGTAGTAATCGGTTTTTGGGTTTGCAGGCTCCACAGTTTGATCGTGTTGTCCCTACTACCAGAAGCCAATGTCTTGCCATCGGGACTAAAGGCGACGCTATTGACCGAATTGCTATGCCCGGTGAGGGTAGTAATCGGTTTTTGGGTTTGCAGGCTCCACAGTTTGATCGTGTTGTCCCTACTACCAGAAGCCAATGTCTTGCCATCGGGACTAAAGGCGACGCTCCTGACCGAATTGCTATGCCCGGTGAGGGTAGTAATCGGTTTTTGGGTTTGCAGGTTCCACAGTTTCAGCGTGTTGTCTAAGCTAGCAGAAGCTAAAGTTTTACCATCTGGGCTAAAGCCAATGCTCAAGATCGGCTGGCTATGCTCTCCCAATGTTGAAAAGAGTTTCCCGGTTTGCAGGTTCCACAGTTTGAGGGTCTTGTCTAAGCTAGCAGAAACTAATGTCTTGCCATCGGGACTAAAGGCTATACTATTGACCCAATTGGTATGCCCAGTGAGGGTAGCGATCGCTTTTTGGGTTTGCAGGTTCCACAGTTTGATGGTGTTGTCTAAGCTAGCAGAAGCTAATGTCTTGCCATCCAAACTAAAGGCTATGCTATTGACCCAATTGGTATGCCCAGTGAGGGTAGTGATAAGCTTTCTGGTTTTCAGGTTCCACAGTTTGATGGTGTTGTCCCTACTACCAGAAGCCAATGTCTTACCGTCCGAGCTAAAGACAATTGTTCTGACCGTATTGCTATGCCCCGTGAAGGTAGTGATGAGTTTTCTAGTTTGCAGGTTCCACAGTTTGATGGTCTTGTCTAAACTAGTAGAAGCTAAAGTTTTACCATCTGGGCTAAAGCCAATGCTCCAGATCGGTTGGCTATGCTCTCCCAATGTTGAAATGAGTTTCCCGGTTTGCAGGTTCCACAGTTTGATGGTCTTGTCTAAGCTAGCAGAAGCTAATGTCTTGCGATCGGGACTAAAAGCAACGCTGACAACCTGATCGGTATGGCCGGTGAAGGTGGTGATGAGTTTCCCGGTTTGCAGATTCCATAGTTTGATAGTCTTGTCACGGCTAGCAGAAGCCAATGTCTTGCCATCTCGACTAAAAGCCACACTCATAACCCCACTGCTATGCCCGGTGAGGGTGGTGATGAGTTTTCCGGTTTGTAGATTCCACAGTTTGATGGTGGTGTCACTGCTACCAGAAGCCAATGTTTTGCCATCAAGGCTAAAACCGACGGTCACGACAAAACCGCTATGCCCAGTGAACATAGTAATGAGCTTTCTAGTTTGGAGATTCCATAGTTTGATGCTTTTGTCACTGCTACCAGAAGCCAAGGTTTTTTGATCGGGACTAAAAGCGACACTCCAGACCCAACCGTTATGGCCTTCCAAAGTATTGCGCTCTTTTACTTGGGAAACTGCTTGTTGCAGCGCCCCTATCACTTCTCCTTTGATGTCTTCTGTAGTCTCGCCTGAAGAATCTAGTTGTTTGAAGCTTTGTCCTGCCTTCAATGCTTCTAAAAGTGATTTAAAGGTCTGCCCGGAAATAAATAATTGATTGGAAAAAGCACTTTCTTGGATGGCGTTCGCTAAAGTTTGGGCTTGAGCGACTTTCTTGAATTGATAACTAGCAAACACAGATGCACCGGCGGCCACTAACACAGCCACCCCAGCAAAAACAGAAGTCGCGATTGTAATATTTCGTGCCTTTTTCTGTGCTTGAGTGAGTGTCTGATTCGCCTCCGTCAACAGTTGATTTGCTTGTCTCTGTGCATCTAACTCTCGTTCAACTTCTTGTTGTTGGAGCTCCCTGCCGGCATTTAAAAACTGATAATCTAAATCGCTCAAACTTTTACCTGCTGCCCAGGTTTGAGCCTCTTGCAATGCCTGACCCCGCAACAACCGCGATTCATCCTGGCACTCAGACTCTATCCAAATTTTAAAACTTTCGCTATATGGTCGGAGATTTGCTAATTGTTTTTCCACCCAATCTCGGTTAAAAACTGCTTGATAAATGGGGTTGTAAACTTTAATTTTTCCCGCTTGCTTAACCACCAAACCTGTTAAGCGTAGTTCCATTTGTTCAGCCGTATCATCAGCATCTATCTCATTGGGTTGTAATATTTGCTGATATAGTCCCAACAGCCGACTGGTCCGTTGATCACTGCGTAAAATTCGATCTCGAATTGTCTTTAAATGCTCGGGTTCATCCTGTCCTTCCCAATTCTTAATTACCTTTTCTTGAACTAAGTTTCCAAGCCACTCATCAGGATTTTCAATTGAGGCATAATTGACACAATTGAGCAGTAATTTACAAACTTTTTGCGTTAAGAATGGCTGTCCGCCCGTCCAATATAACACCGCTTGTAACAATGATTGCGAATTTTCTGCTTGAGTTTCTAACCCCACTGCCAAAGGTTGCGCTTCTGTTAATTGGAAGCCGGCTAACTCAATCGCCCGTCCAATATTAAACGGAGTGCGAAGGTGATTACTAATCAAATCAGAAGGCGCTGCAACCCCTATTAAAGCAAAGGTTAACCGCTTATAGTCTGGTTTGTCTGCGCGTTGGTTGAAACAGTCTCGAATTAGCGTGAAAAAGTCGTCTATATTAAACGGCAAAGCCAATACACTGTCAATTTCATCCACAAATATCACTATAGATTTATCAACAAATTTCAGCAGTACCTCGCCGATAAACTTGCTAAACCGTTGGACGGGAGACACTAAATTGTGATTCGTCCACCATTCATAGGAATCAAAATTATTGTAAAGTTCAAAACTATTCACCAACGAGTCAATAATTCCAAAATACCACTCTTGAGGAGTAATATCTGAAGTCCCAATTGATGTAATATCAACAGCAGCACAGGCAAATCTTTCCTGCTGCAATCTCGCCATTGTCTGCACCCGCAAGCTAGATTTCCCCATCTGTCGCGAGTTAAGAACGTAACAAAACTCGCCCGCTTTTAGTCCATCATAAAAGTCTCGGTCAGCTTGTCTCCTAACATAAGTAGGCGCATCAACAGGTAGGCTACCACCAACTTGATATTCATAAATTGCATCAGCTTTATTATTCATGAACCAACCCCCAAACGGTCTTTAAAATAAAGGCTGTAGAGATTGCACAGGGGAATCACATCATTTCCCCGCAACTTCACTAAACCCATACTGCGAAGTTTAAACGCTAGATTTGCTTCTAATCGTACCGGATGGGAACTAGCAATCACTTGTTTCATGGCGGTTTCTAAATTAGCATCAGCAAGATTCGATAAATGGCGGCGTAAATGATCGCCGTAAATTCCTTCTTCTGTCGGTGCAATGTGTAAAAATTGTTCTAAATTCAAAGAACCACGAGCAATTTCATAGAGAGCTTTTCTTAACAAGTAAGGATGACCGTCTACCATTTGTATCAGCTTTTTTCTGTCACTATCAGACCAATTTAGTTGATGTTTTTGCAGTAAATCATTAATTTGCAGATGACTAAACTCGGGCAATTCAATTGGTAAACCCACATTAAATGGAGACTGGTTAATATTGAGGGGAATATAAACTTCTTTGGAATGGGAGATTACTAAACGCAGTTTTTTCCAAGCTGGTTCGTTTTTCCCTTTTTCATGCCACGCCCGCAGTAAACCAAAGAATTCCTGGGCGACTCCTGGATGCTGAAAAACTTGATCGACTTCATCCAATCCCAAAGTTAATGGTGAGGTAATTGTTGCCAAGAGGTAGCGCTGAAAATAGTTGCCGCATTTTTGTTTGCTCCCCATGCCTTGTTTCCAGTAGTCTGCTACCCGCTCTTCTAAATTTAATACATTGGTAATATCGCCACAAAACCATTGCAACAACTCATCAAGATTGGTGAGGAAACTGCCATCAGCAGATTGAAAATTCAAATAAGCAGTTTGATGCCCCTGTTCCCCAGCGTGGTGTAAAATGCGCTGCAATAAGGAAGTTTTTCCCATTTGGCGGGGGGCTTTCACTCGGATTAAAGCGCCTGGTTTGACAATAGTTTGGTAGCAGTCTGATTCAATGGGAGGCCGATCAATATACAGGGGACAATCTAAACTAACAGAACCTTCTGGGTTGTTTAAGTTGGAAATCGAAATGGGAGCTGGGGCGATCGTCGATCGCGGATATTTCACCACAGGCGGCGACTCCTCAAAGGGATCGCCAACAGAAGCATCTGGCGATCGCCCTGCTGCATCCAACTCAGAAAAATCCGACTTTTTCTTTAATACCGGAGTCAGCTCTTCTGGAATACCAGCCATGCTGATGCTAACGCAACCCAATTTATAGGCAAATTCGATCGACTCCCCCGCCGCCAACGTATCGTAAAAACCTACAGCAAATTCTCGTGCGGCCTTATCTCCCACCGCTTGGTTCATGCCGATCACATAGGGAATGTGACGTGCGATCGCAGCCGCTTGCACTTCTGAATAGCAAGCGTTGAGTATTACGCACTCCACGTACTCCTTAAACGCCTCAAACAAAGCTGCCAAAGCTTTGGCATTTACCAGCTTAATCTGCCCCATGTCATCTTCTAGGGCTAAACCGCTTTCTCCTGCACCATGCCCCGAGAAATGCACAATCTCTGGTTTAAAATCTAATACGGCTCGCTGCATTTCTCTGGGCGTCACCGCCCACTGTTGCTCGAGTTGAAACTTGTCGCGCTTTTTAGAGCGTTGCAACCCCTCTGCAATTTCCTTCGCCTCTTCACCTAACCGCAGCGGAGTGGAGTTTTTCGGGTTTGCGGCCAAAAACAGGAGCGTTTTTTTCTTTCTTGGGGAACTACTCATCAATGGAACCTTCACTAGAGGAGATGCACGATATTAACGAGACTATCCCAGTCAGGGCGAGATATTTCTAGCCTTTACGGTATTTAAGCACAAACATCTTTATTTTTGTTGGTCAGTCAATTGGCAGAAAGGATCGCCCTGACTGAAGCATCACCAATCGCCAAGGCGAGCGCTACTCTCAACTAATCTTTTTAGCTACGTATTCAACAAGTGCGATCGCCTTCCCCTTTTGCAGTCCTATTTCATAAATATCGAGATTCTTTATAGTTTTATTCTCATGCCAGATCCAGGATTTGTTGATGATTATTATTGCCTAAATTAGTACGTAAAATTTTCTATAATTCCGCATTTGTTTAATCCACGCACTCAGAAAAAAAACGGTTTTTTTATCAACTCTGTGGATAACAACAATGATTTATTTTAGTTTACTTAAACAATCATTCAATTCCCCTACCAACCATTCTTTCTCAGCTTGCGGCAAAAATAAGCCAAAACAATAGTTACGTGACTTGGCGCGAATCCCGCAAAAAGTCATCGATTTTTTGAGCAATGGCAGATGAATTCCGCTCAACTTTACCCGCTGAATATCTTGAGGGCTGATTTGAATTGGTCTTGGTCTAGTGAATAGATAATAATCAATCCAACACAAGCAGATCAAAGCATAAAATACGGTAAATATTATTACAGCTATGATTGATATAAATACAAATAGCGGAAATAATTTACCTACCCAGTCGGCTACAGTGTATTTAAACAAGCTAACTGTCGAGTCCAGCGGTACGGGTATCACCCCTAGTAATAAGTGGAAAATTGGAAGGAGCAAAGAGCAGGGAAGTAAAAATTTACAAGTCAGATGAATGAAGTGGAAAAACCCTTTGAGTCTGCTAGGTGAACGATCGGGGTGTATATGGATGAATAACCACCGTTTCGCGTCAATTAAAGTAATTCGGGATTGTGGCGAGCGCTTAAACATTTTTTCGGGATTAATCCCGCTTGGCTGTTCCCCTCGCAGCGCTAATAAAGCATCTTTTGCTGATTGAAATCGATCTTCAACTGCGGGTTCAATTATCTGATCTAACCACTCGGCAAACTCTGTAGAAATAGAGACGCGATCGCGGAATTTTACCTTCAGCTTTTGTCTGGGTAAATCAGATGGAAATTTCTGGGTTAACAGGAAAAGCAGCGTTGTTCCTAATCCATACAAATCTGTTGATAATACAGCTTTTCCTCGAAATTGTTCTGGTGCCATGTAACAGTAGGTTCCGACAACGGTACTGCCTCCAGTAACGGTATGATGGTAAGTATTTTGAACTGCGCCAAAATCAACTAGGAAGACTCGCCCATTTTTTTGCAGAATAATATTTTGGGGTTTAATATCTCGGTGGATTGCAGGAGGTAAGAGCGATTGCAGATAAGCTAGAATTTCTAGCAATTGATAGGCGATATGACGAACTTGAGCTTCATTTGGTTTCCAGCCATTTTCTATCCACTGTGCGAGAGATTTTCCCGGTGCGAGTTGTTGGGCGATATAAAAACAACGATCTTGGGAAGTATCCACTTGAAAGTAGTCAATGTAGCGAGGAATTCCCGGATGATTCAATCCCGATAAAGTTTTTGCTTCTCGTTCAAATAACTCGATTTTCTTCCATTCAGTTGTCAGGCGCAGGGATAAAGCTTTGAGTGCAACTTTTTGATTGCTGTTTAAATCTACAGCAGCATAGGTGATTCCAACTCCACCCTGTCCTAATTTGCCGATTATGCGATATCTTTCAGCAATGATTTTTTCCGATTGTTCTAGTGTTTCCATATTTTTATGCGTGGGGTTATTTGGGATAATTAGTAGGTTGCGCCGCGAGATTTGAGTATTTTGGCTGCTACTTCTCCGTCGGGGTTCCAGTTGGTTTCTGCTATCTTTAGGGGCGTGTCGCCATAGCAGTTTGTAGCGTTGATTGTTGCACCTTTAGCAATCAGTAATTTTAAGATTTCTACAGTGCCATAATGTGCTGCTTTGTGCAGGGGAGTTGTGTCACACTTATCTCTATTATTAACATCTGCACCGTTTTTAATTAGCAGTGTAGCAATATCATTGTGTCCGATCGCGATCGCTTGATACAATGGAGTTTGACCGTTCGCATTTCTAGGGTTAACCCTTGCGCCATTAGCAATTAGCAGTTCAGCGATATCTTGAGTTCCTTGAGCAACAGCAAGATGCAGGGGAGTTTGAAGCAAGTTATTTTTGGCATTAACGAATGCACCTTTGGCAATGAGTTGTTTGGCTACATCCTCAAGTTTGAAATCGAGAGCGATATGCAGTAAAGTTCTGCCTTCTTTGTCTTCACTATTAACATCTGGGTTTTTACTAATTAGCAGCGCCACTGTATCCTGAAGTTTCAGGTCTACGGCGATATCCAGTGGAGTTTTTCTTTGATTATCCTGGATATTAATTTCTGCACCTTTAGCAATCAGCAATTTTAAGATTTCTACAGTGCCATAATGTGCAGCTTTGTGCAGTGGAGTTGTGCCATATCTATCTATATTATTGACATCTGTACCGTTTTTAATGAGCAGTGCAGCAATATCATTGTGTCCGATCGCGATCGCTCGATACAATGGAGTTTGACCGTTCTCATTTCTAACGTTAACCCTTGCACCATTAGCAATTAGCAGTTCAGCGATATCTTGAGATCCTCGATCGACAGCTAGGTGTAACGGAGTATTTCCAGATTTGTCCCTAGCATTGACATCCAACATTAGCAAAGCAGCAACTTCTTTTGTGGTTGCATAGTGCAGTGGAGTTCTTCGAGCGTCATCGCGGATCGCCACATTTGCACCGTCTTTAATTAGATGTTGTACCAACTCCTTAAAACCTATTTGGGCTGCGTTATGTAATAAAGCTGTACTCTTGCCATTTTGGGCATTGTCTTCTTTGATGTTAATTTTTGCGCCTGCGGCGAGTAGTATCTTTGCGATCGCCTTCGATCGCGCCGTATGTAGAGGAGTCAAGCCATTTTTGTTTTTGGCATTGACATCCGCACCTTTAGCAATCAGCAACTTGGCCATTTCAGGCGATCGGGCAAAGAACAGAGGAGTTCCATCAAAATATTGACTTCCTGTCCAGGCGTTAATATCTGCACCTTTAGCAATTAGCGTCTGTGCTACTTTTATGCGATCGGACATAGCAGCGCTGTGTAATGGGGTACCGCCATGTGTACCCTTAGCGTTGACATCTGCACCTTTGGCAATTAACAATTCTGCCACCTCTTTTGAGCCAGCAAAGTGTAGTAAATTCTGACTGCCTATCCTGCTATTGGCACTAATACCAAGATCCAGATAATGCCTAATAGTGTTAGTATCTCCCTGGCTGGCAGCCTCGACAACTGCATCGGGTGTAAATCCAATCCGGTTGAGGATGGGATATTTAAAGTGATTTAAAACAGCAACAGTAGCAATAGCAGCAATTCCTATTTTGAGGCGTTTTTTCCATTGCATCGATCGATCGGATTTAACGCTAACTATTCGAGGATGGCGCAGCAATTCAAGCGCTTCTTTTGCCGAGTTAAAGCGGTTTTCTAAATCTGGCGCGATCGTTTTTCCTAACCAATCGGCAAATGCTGAAGAAATCTGAATTTGAGAGCGAAAATCTTTCTCTAGTATATTTGTTGGTAATTCGGCGGGGGAACGGTGGGTTAGTAAATACAACAAGGTCGCTCCTAAACCATATAAATCTGTTGCAGGTACGGCTTGTCCGAGAAATTGTTCTGGAGCCATATAACCATAGGTTCCAACTACGGTACTTCCTCGCATTAAAGTATTGTAATAAGTGTTTTGCACGGCTCCAAAATCTACTAAGCAGACTGCCCAGTCTTTTTCTTTGTGGGAATCGAACGGCGATTTGAAAACAATATTTTCTGGTTTAATATCCCGGTGGGTCACAGGTGGTGTCTGTGAATGGAGATAAACTAAAATCTCCAAAATTTGTGTGGCAATGCGTTGAATTTCTGGTTCACTAGCGTGCCAGCCATTTTCGACTAAACTGGCTAGAGATTGCCCTTGGGCCAGTTCTTGTACTATATAAAAACAACGGTTATCGGGAGTATCGACATAAAAATAATCCAAATAACGCGGAATTCCCGGATGATTCAATTTTGATAAAACATTGGCTTCTCGTTCAAATAGTTCCAGGACTTTCCAGTCATTCATCTTCTGTAAAGACAAAGCTTTGAGTGCGACTCGCTGGTGTGTTTGGAGGTCAACGGCTTCATAAGTTGTGCTACTACCGCCTTCTCCGAGTAGCTTTTTAATTTGATAGTGTTTGACTAAGTTATGGGGAATTTGTTCAACAATATCCATAGCATTATCCTGTGTTGATGAGTATCAACAAACATTTTGTATTTGGGTTTTAAAAACCCAAACTTTAAAAAATTTATGCAAAGTAAATTGAGTGTTTGAGTATATTTCAAACAAGTCAATAGAAAAGTCAATGACGGACTCTGTATATTTGCTTAAATTTCAATTACCGTATTTCTATGGAGAGCTTACCCAGAATTTTGGAGTGTCATATCACCTTTGGCGAAAATTTACGTACGGGATATTGATCGTAATCGAGCCGATAATTATAGCCGGCGCGATCGTAAATGCCTGCAAGCAATTCCGGCAAATTAACAATAGGTTTTACATCTTCTTCGCGCAAAGGAAGTTGTCGGTCTTTTTGAGATGCTAGCCAACGTTCGTAGGCTTCTCTATCGCCACTTTCTCCCTCTGCGCCCTCTGCGTCCTCTGCGGTTAATCAAAAAAATTAGTGATTTTGAATACAATTCCCGACTCAAGAGCCGCTCGCACTCCTCAATTTTCGATGCGGATCTAAAATTCACCTAAAGTTCGACGCCCTTTGGCAAAACCCTTCCTAAGATAGAAGTTGGGGGACGATCGGTCTTTTAGCCGATTCAGGAGCAAGAGTCAAGGACTCCATCGAACCCAAATCCAGAGCAGCAAGACAGGGAGGACATCAAAATCATGGTAAACGCGCCGACAGGGGAAGCCCGACTGGGCCCGATGGATCAGGTGCAAGCCTTAGACCGCGATTGCACAACCCTATCTCGTCACGTACTCCAGCAACTTCACAGCTTTTCAGCAGATGCTCAAGATCTCAGCGCCCTGATGAATCGCATCGGACTAGCTGCCAAGCTGATCGCAAGGCGGCTCAGCAGAGCGGGATTAATGGCAGATGCCTTGGGGTTTACAGGGGCTACGAACGTGCAGGGAGAATCCGTCAAAAAGATGGATATCTATGCCAATGAAGTGTTTATCTCGGTATTCCAGCAAAGCGGACTTGTCTGCCGCTTGGCTTCGGAGGAAATGGAAAAACCCTACTACATTCCCGAAAACTGTCCGATCGGGCGTTACAGTCTGCTCTACGACCCTATAGACGGTTCTTCCAATCTTGACATCAATCTCAATGTCGGCTCAATATTCAGCATCCGCAAGCAAGAAGGGGACGATGAAGACGGTTCTGCTTCCGACTTGCTGCAACACGGACACAAACAAATCGCGGCCGGCTACGTGCTCTACGGCCCGAGTACCATGCTGGTTTATTCGATCGGTCAGGGTGTTCATTCCTTTACCCTCGATCCCAGTTTGGGCGAGTTCATTCTAGCTAACGAAAACATTAAGGTTCCCGATCGCGGCCCGATTTACAGCGTTAATGAAGGCAACTTCTGGCAGTGGGAGGAATCTTTGAGAGATTACATTCGCTACGTACACCGCAGCGAAGGCTACAGCGCCCGGTACGGCGGGGCTTTGGTGGGAGATTTCCACCGGATTTTATTCCAGGGAGGCGTGTTTTTGTACCCCGGAACGGTGAAAAAACCGGAAGGCAAATTGCGTTTGCTCTACGAATCGGCTCCCTTGGCGTTTTTGATGGAGCAAGCCGGCGGGCGCGCCAGTACGGGAGTTCAAGACATCTTAGACGTTGTGCCGACCAAACTGCACGAGCGATCGCCCTTGATTATCGGCAGTAAAGAAAATGTAGCGATGGTCGAGTCTTTTATTCAAGATCGATCGCGCAATCCTAGAACAGTCCAAGGGTGAAGGAAGAGCGAAGTTCGGCAACGAGCAATGTACGGGATGTAACGGATGTCAGAAAGAGGGAAGAGGGAAGTTCGGCAACGAGCAATGTACGGGATGTAACGGATGTCAGGAAGAAGGAAGAGGGAAGAGGGTTTTAACTTATAACTTTCGACTCCCAATTACCAATTGCCCATTGCCAATTTTCAATTTTCAATTCCCAATTTCCAAGTCCCAATTAACAGCTATCAAATTGTAGGAGTTACAGTAATGACAGCAACGTCAACGAATCACCTGTTAGAAATCAAAGAAATTGGCCAAAGTATCTGGATGGACAATTTGACTCGCGATCTGATCGAGTCCGGCGAACTCAAACAGATGATTGAAAGTAGGGGACTGCGAGGGATTACATCTAATCCGGCTATTTTTGAGAAAGCGATCGCGGGTAATGTGATTTACGACGCGGATATCGAAGCGGGCATCCGGGCGGGTAAATCTGTAATGGAGATTTACGAATCTCTGGTATTTGAAGATATCCGCAACGCTTGCGACATCTTCGCCCCAGTTTACGCAGAGTCGAAGGGTTTGGACGGTTACATTAGCATTGAAGTGCCACCGACGATCGCCAACGATACAGAAAGCACGATTAGCGAAGCCTTGCGCTATTACCAAGCCCTCGGCAAAGAAAACGTGATGATTAAGATTCCGGGAACCGCTCAAGGTTTGCCCGCAGTCGAGCGAGTCATCAGCGAAGGCATTAACGTTAACGTGACTTTACTGTTCTCGGTTGACAGCTACGTCGAAACCTTCTGGGCTTACATTCGCGGTTTAGAAGCGCGGGCGGCTAAAGGTTTGGATGTGAGCAATATTGCTTCCGTTGCCAGTTTCTTCTTGAGCCGGATCGACATCAATGTCGATGGCAAGATTGACGAGAAACTCAAAAATGTCACAGATATTTCCACAAAAGCTAGACTGGAAGCGGTGAAGGGGAAAGTGGCGATCGCCAATGCGAAGATAGCTTACCAGAAGTATAAAGAGATCGTAGCGAGCGATCGCTGGCAAGCTTTAGCGGCAAAAGGAGCCAAAGTGCAGCGCTTGCTGTGGGCTTCCACCAGCACCAAAAACCCCAACTACAGCGATGTCATGTACGTGGATGAACTAATCGGCCCCGACACCGTTAACACTTTGCCACCGAACACCGTGGAAGCTTGTTTCGACCACTGCGATGTCGCACCCCGGATTGAGAACAACGTTGAAGAAGCTTACACCCTGATCGAAAGTCTCAAAGATCCCGACATAGACATCAACTTGGACCAAGTGATGGCAGACTTGCTCATCGACGGGATTGAGAAATTCGTCAATCCGTTCCAATCCCTGATGGATTCCTTGCAAGAGAAAGTCCAGAAGTTGTCGCCCGTCGCTTAGGCAGATATCTGTATCCTGAAAGGCAGAAGCATTTAGGAATCGGAGTAGATAATTATTTGGGTTCTTAAAGGCTGAGTTTTAAATCCTCTCTAGGAATTTTGAGATTAATTGGTGTCAGAGTTCCTAGAGAGCAAAATCATCTGCCTCCTCTAGCAGTATTAAGAATCGATTAACTCTCTCACCCAGCAACTAGCAGAAATGACCGCAAACTATCATGATGTCTTAGCACTGTTAACAGCACTAGAAAAAGGAAAGTAAATGGTAACGCTACTTGAAAATCCACTGCGGGTCGGTTTGCGAAAAGAACGGGTGCCGGAACCACAAATTCTGGTCATCTTCGGAGCTTCTGGGGATCTCACCCAGCGCAAACTGGTACCTGCAATTTATCAGATGAAGCGCGATCGACGCTTGCCACCAGAAACTACCGTGGTGGGAGTAGCCCGCCGCCCTTGGAGTCACGATTACTTCCGAGAGCAAATGCGCGAAGGCATTGAAGAATTTGGCGGCGGCATTGGCAGTGAAGAATTGTGGCAAGATTTCGCTCAAGGTTTGTACTATTGTCCGGGCGACATTGATAACCCCGAAAGCTATCAAAAACTCAAAGCTTTCTTAGCGGAAATCGACGAAGAAAGGAGAACTCGCGGCAATCACATATTTTATCTATCAGTTTCCCCGAACTTTTTCCCAGAAGCAATTAGGCAACTGGGCGATGCTCAAATGCTGGTTGACCCAGCAAAACACCGCTTGGTAATTGAAAAACCCTTCGGCCGCGACTTGAGTTCGGCAAAAGCTCTCAACCGAGTCGTGCAGCAGGTTTGCCAAGAACAGCAAGTTTACCGGATAGACCACTATTTGGGTAAAGAAACTGTTCAGAATTTAATGGTGTTCCGGTTTGCTAACGCGATTTTTGAACCGCTGTGGAATCGGCAATTTGTCGATCACGTACAAATTACAGTTGCAGAAACAGTAGGCGTAGAAGACCGGGCTGGTTACTACGAATCCTCTGGGGCGTTGCGGGATATGCTGCAAAACCACTTGATGCAGATTTTCTGTCTGACGGCGATGGAACCGCCGAACTCGCTCGACGCTGACAGCATCCGCACCGAAAAGATGAAAGTTCTGCAAGCAACTCGCTTGGCAGATTTGAATAACTTGGAGTTCTCAGCGATTCGGGGTCAATATTCCGCAGGTTGGATGAAGGGGAAACCGGTGCCGGGGTATCACGATGAACCGGGGGTTGCTCCCAATTCGACAACGCCGACTTTTGTGGCGATGAAGTTTATGATTGACAACTGGCGCTGGCAGGGAGTGCCTTTCTACCTGCGAACCGGCAAACGGTTGCCGAAAAAAGTTAGCGAAATTGCAATTCAGTTCCGCGAAGTTCCGCTGCTAATCTTTCAGTCCGCGGCCCAACAAACTACTCCTAACGTTTTGACTATGCGCGTGCATCCGAACGAGGGGATTTCGCTGAGGTTTGAGGCGAAAATGCCGGGGCCGGATTTGCGGACGCGGACGGTGGATATGGATTTCAGTTACGGTTCTTCCTTTGGGGTGACATCTTCGGATGCTTACGATCGCCTGTTAATTGATTGTATGCTGGGCGACCAAACTTTGTTTACCCGTTCTGATGAAGTGGAAGAAGCTTGGCGGGTGGTAACGCCGGCGCTGATGGATTGGGAATCGTCCAACGAACAGGAGTTGGTTCCTAAATACGAAGCGGGTACTTGGGAACCGGCGGAAGCAGAACTGCTAATTAACAGAGACGGCCGCAAGTGGCGCAGACTTTAAGAGTCATTAGTCAGGAGTCTTTAGTTTATTGGTCAGGATTAGCCATTATTGATTAGCTAAAAACCAATGACTAAGAACCAATGACTAATGACTAATAACAAATAACAAAGGAGAAAAGATTTATGACGATGACACCGATGAAAGCTCCGCCTCTGGTTTCGCTGCAAAATCCTAAAGATGTGTCGATCGACCAAATAGAGGCCGAATTGAGTCAAATTTGGGAAAGTTACAGAGAATCTGGTTCAAAGGGCGATTCTCCGATCGCTAGTAGGGCAACAACTTTTACTTTTGTAGTCTATGAACCGGAAGAAACTCAGCGGTTATTAGCGGATCTGGGGTTTTACGACGGGCCGGTGGACGGTATTACCGGGCCGATGACGGCATCTAGCATCAGGGCGGCTCAAAAAGCTTACGGGCTGCCGAGAACTGGCAAACCTAACGCTGAATTGCTGGCGACTTTGCGGGAAGAAGTGGCTCATAAAAATTCAAAAGGCGAGGAGATGGGCTCCAGTGGTTTGGGTTCCGGGGGTTCGGGGGTGGCTGATGCGATCGTGGCTGCCAATCCCTGCCGGATTATTGCTCTGTGCCCGACGGCGGGGGAAGATACGGGCGTACAGGCTCAAGTGGCTGCTTATTGCCCGGTTCACAAGCGCACCACTGGCAATCTGATCTGCTGCGAGTATATTACGCTGCGGGGTACGGAAGCTGCTTTGGAACGGGTGAGCGGCATCGTGACGGCGTTGACTATCGCTGATTTGCCGACGCTGCTGTGGTGGAAGGCGAATCCGGATGCCGATCGAGGTTTGTTCCAGCGGCTGGCGACAATTAGCAGTTCTGTGATTGTTGACTCTAGCAGCTTTGCCGAGTCTGAAGCTGAATTGCTGTTGATGCACAGTCTGATCGAGGAGGGAATTCCGATCGCCGATCTCAATTGGCGCCGGCTGGCCGCGTGGCAGGAGTTGGCTGCTGAGGCTTTTGACGCCCCGGAACGTCGCGCTGCGATTCGGGAAATCGATCGGGTGACGATCGATTACGAACAGGACAATTCTACTCAAGCGCTGATGTATTTGGGTTGGCTGGCGAGCCGGCTTCAGTGGCGTCCGGTTGCTTTCAAACAGGAAGAGGGCGATTACCAAATCAAGCGAATTAAATTCGCGGGGCCGGACGAACGGGTTGTCGAAGCCGAGTTGGCTGCTATTCCTACTGCTGATACGGGCGATGTCCCGGGCGATTTGATTGCTCTGCGTTTGAGTTCTACGAACGAGAAGGCTGACTGCGGTACGGTTCTGTGTTCGGAAGTGGGCGGCTGTATGCGGATGGAAACGAAGGGTGGCGCTCAAACCGATCGGTTTAACCAGGTGAGTCCTCTGTTCGATCAGGTGACGGAACAGTTGCTGGGCCAACACTTGCTGAGTTGGGGCCGGGACGTGCTTTACGAAGAAAGTTTGGCAGTGACGGCTCAAATGCTGAAGTTAGCTAAGCGGTAAAAAGAGGGAAGAAGGAAGAAGGAAGAAGGAAGAAGGATTGAGTTAATAGTCAGTGGGGCAGGCAATGTCTGCCCTACTTTTTTAGGAGTTATGAATTTTAAGTTAGGAGTTTTGAATTAATCCTGTTATTTAACTCAAAACTCTAAATTACTTCCCAAAAGCCACTAAATTACCTCTCTTCTTCTCATTCTTCCTTCGCGCCCTAGCGCTTACGCGCGGCTTCGCCTAACGCGTCTTCGCGGTTCGTTAAATATGTATTTTTTGTAACTAATCTAGAACTATGGCTTTAGTAATTGCTGGCGAACGCAGCGGGGCGGGAAAGACGACTGTAACGATCGCCCTTTTAGCTTATTTAATCCGCCGCGGCTTGAATGTTCAATCTTTTAAGGTAGGCCCGGATTACATCGATCCGATGT
The DNA here is from genome assembly GCF_036701035.1 of Microcoleus sp. Pol7_B2. Classification (NCBI taxonomy): domain Bacteria; kingdom Bacillati; phylum Cyanobacteriota; class Cyanophyceae; order Oscillatoriales; family Microcoleaceae; genus Microcoleus; species Microcoleus sp. Pol7_B2. Next base: position 27,970 of record NZ_JAUBQB010000041.1, read on the forward strand.
TTCATGCTTTTGTCACGGGTCGCCCCTGTCGGAATTTAGACGCAATATTAACCTCTGAATCTTATGTAAAAAAGTGTTTTTCTCGTCATATTCAAGATGTCGATTATGCCTTAGTTGAAGGGGTAATGGGTTTATTTGATGGAGTGAGTCGAAAAACTCAGGAATCACGAAGCCACGACACGGATTTTGACACGGATACACGAATTAACTATCGAAAAGAAGAAGGCAATTATGATTTTTCTTTTGCTTCTACGGCTCATGTTGCTTATTTGCTAAATGTGCCGGTATTGTTTGTGATAGATTGCAGCAGGCTCTCTGGTTCTGTGGCTGCGATCGCCCACGGTTTTCGTTCTTTTAACCCTGACCTTAAATTCGCTGGTTTGGTGCTCAATCGGGTGGCGAGCGACCGACATTTGGAACTGCTTCAAGATGCTCTCAAACCGCTCAATTTACCTGTTTTGGGCGTTTTGCGTAGGGATGAGGCTGTTACTATTCCCGATCGACATTTGGGTTTGATTCCTGCTGAGGAGTTGCCGAATCTTCATGCTGCGATCGATAAATTAGCTGATTTGGCTGCTGTTAGTTTTAACTGGGAGCAACTTTTGCCTTTGTTGGCTGCCACTCGAAATGGGGGGGGTGAGGGGTCTGAGCAACTTCCTGGTAGACACAATCTCCCTTACGAAATAGTAACTAAAAAAGATGATGTTGTCAACAGTTTGGGAAAACAATTTGGAGTGAGGATTGCAGTTGCGCGCGATCGGGCTTTTAATTTTTACTATCAGGATAATCTTGATTTGTTGGAAGAGTTGGGTGCGGAGTTAGTATTTTGGAGCCCGCTTGATGATGCTGTTTTTCCTGACAATGTGCAAGGGTTATATTTTGGTGGTGGTTTTCCCGAAGTGTTTGCTCAAAAATTGAGCGGTAATGTTTTAATTCGGGATGCAGTAAGAAGTGCTATTTTTTCGGGAATGCCGACTTATGCGGAGTGCGGCGGTTTGATGTATTTGTGTGATTCTATTGTAGACTTCGATGGCAATTCTTGGGCAGGGGTGGGTGTGTTGGAAACTGCTGCTGCGATGGGAAAGCGTTTGACGCTGGGATACAGAGAAGCTGTGGCGGTGAGGGATAGTTCGGTGTTAACTGCTCTTGATGAGGTTTGGGGACATGAGTTTCATCGATCGCATTTAACTGTGGAACCGAATAACCCAGTTTATCACAGTTGGAGGTATGGGAAGCGGGGGGAAGTTGAGGCGGTTGCTGAAGGTTGGGGAGTTTGTCAGGTACACGCTTCTTATTTGCATTTGCATTGGGGTGCTCGGCCTGATATTCCGGCTCGTTTTTTGCAGCAGTGTGCTGATTTTGATTGTAAGGGTGTTTTGGGCGATCGAACTTAAATAATATTTTTTTAACGAACCGCGAAGACGCGAAGGTCGCTAAGGAAGAGGAACGGCATGATGGGTTATGTCTGTAGCGATTTGGAAGTAAATCAATTAAGTTTTTTGTGGAACAACTCGAAAAGCCTATTCCTGACTGTTCCTAGAGTATAAATCCTGTGATCTTACTATTTATATTAGAATATTTATGACGGATAAAGCTAGGGATGCTGGGATTTATGAGCGAATCAATTTCGACTAAACAGTTATCCGCACAATGGGTGACACCGGAGAATTTTCGGCGTTACGGTCAAGTTATCTTTGCGGCAATTGATGGCAAGTGTTTCGATGCTGAGGATGCTCAGTTAAGTTTGCAAAATGGTATTCCTAGATTTTACATTATGCGGCTGCACGAGAAAGGTCGCAAGTTTGGCAAAATTACGCGGCACGTTCAATGTACTCAGTGTTTGGGTTCTTTGGAGGGGAAGGATTGGTTGATGGCGGTTGCGCCTCCTGGGGATAGCTATAAACCGAGTTTAGAGGATATGGCTGCTTTTCGGATTCCGGGCAATTGTTTTATTAAGTTAGATGTGGGAACTTGGCACGCTGGGCCTTATTTTGATGCGGATTTTGTTGATTTTTACAATCTGGAATTGAGCAATACTAATGTGGTTGACCATTTTACCTTTGATTTGGTGAAAAATCACAATCTGGAGTTTGAGATTGTCTGAGGTTGGCGATTTGTAGTTGCGCTTGATTCGGGGAGATTCTCGTTACAGGTTGGTTTTTTGAGTAAGATTTGTTAACCGCAGAGGGCGCAGAGGACGCAGAGGAGGAGAAGGAGGGGGTTGGCAAGTGATTGGGGAATTCTTTTGGTCTCACTAGGCTGAGTAGCAACTAGGAAGGATCGCGTTTACAAGTGTTAAATTTAGGTGCAATTGTCATGCCTGAGCAAAAGTATAGCATTGTTCTGCGCCAATGTCGTTTGTTAGGTGCGATCGACACTCAAACAGTGGATATCGCCATAGATGGGGACAAAATAGCCGCCGTATCGCCACAGATTCCCGAATTGGGAGAATCCGAAATTGACGTTGGAGGCAAATTAGTTAGTCCTCCTTTTGTGGAGTCGCACATTCATCTCGATTCGGCTTTGACTGCGGGGGAACCGCGATGGAATCAAAGCGGCACTTTGTTCGAGGGAATTCAAATCTGGGGGGAAAGAAAGCAAAGTTTAACTCTGGATGATGTCAAAAAGCGGGCTGTTGAAACTTTAAGGCTGCAAGTGTCTCAAGGGATTTTGTTTGTCAGGAGTCACGCTGATGTTAGCGAACCGACGCTGACTGCTTTGCAAGGAATTTTGGAAGTTCGAGAACAAGTCAAAGATTGGATGACTCTGCAAGTTGTGGCTTTTCCCCAAGACGGGATTTACGGAAGTCCAGAAAATGACAAACTTTTAGAGAAATCTCTGGATATGGGTGCGGATGCTGTGGGCGGGATTCCGCATTATGAGTTGACGCGGGAAGATGGGGTGAAGTCGGTTGAGCGAATTTTTGAACTTGCTGAAAAATACAATAGATTAATAGATGTTCACTGCGATGAAATCGATGATGAACAGTCGAGATTTTTGGAAGTTGTAGCAGCTTGTTCGATTAGAAGCGGGGCTGGTTCGCGGGTGACGGCTAGCCACACGACGGCTTTCGGTTCTTATAACAATGCTTATGCTTTTAAGCTGATGGGAAGTTTGGCAAAATCGGGAATTAATTTTATTGCCAATCCTTTAATTAATATCACCCTGCAAGGCCGCGCTGATACTTATCCCAAACGCCGTGGGGTGACGCGGGTTAAGGAGTTGTGGCAGCAGGGATTGAATGTGAGTTTTGGTCACGACTGCGTGCAAGATCCTTGGTATAGTTTAGGTACGGGAAATATGTTGGATGTCGCTCATATGGCGGTTCATGTTTGTCAGATGACGGGAATGGCTGAGATTGCAGCTTGTTTTAATATGGTCACTGTCAACGGTGCTAAAACTCTCAATCTGGGAGATAATAATTATGGGATAGATGCGGGTAAACCTGCAAATTTGATTGTCTTAGATGCTGAGGATTGTTATGATGCAATTAGAAGGCGCGCTGCGGTTCGGTATGTGATTTCGCGGGGTAAGTTGCTGGCGCAAACTGCACCTGCTAAGATTAGTTTTTATGGTATTTGACAAACAATATTTGAAGCTGTTAAATTGTGAATCAAGGTGCTATCCCCGATGAGAGTCCGAGAAATTTGCAGGAGCAACTTCTGTTGCAAGATGCTAAGGCTGGTAATTTTAGAGCAATTCACGGCGGGCCTGACGATATACTAGGGGATGTTTCCAGATTGGTTGCCCTCTATGGAGGTAATCCCGAAGACTGGTACAAAATAACCAGCATTCAGTCTTTTGTAATTAATGGAGCTTCCGTACAAGTGCACTGGTTTGAAAACGGGGAAATTTTGCAACAAGTTGAATTAAAGTTTAAACGACAATATCCTAAAATAGCACCTAAGAATTTATAGGTAGACAAGTTATGATTGTTCGCTGTATTGCTAACACTGGGGAAGTTCTACCGAAAAATTATATTGATCCGGCCCGAGGTTATACTAAAAAGGTTGAATTGCCGTTGACAGTTGGCAAGGAATATGTTGTTTATGCAATCCGATCGTGGCAGGGAATAGTTTGGTACTATATTTGTGATGATAATTACAGTTATTATCCCATACAGACTCCGGCACCGCTGTTTGAAGTAGTTGATAACCGAGTTTCTAAGTATTGGCAGTTTATGCTTGACCCGAATGGGGTGTTAAGGTTTGCTTTTGAGCAGTGGTTTACTGACCCTTGTTTTTATGATAAGCTAACTGACCAGGAAGAGGCGGAGGTTGAGATTTTTGAGAAGGTTAAGGAATTGATGAATGCTGAGGATTTTACTTTGCCTCCGCTGGATGTTGCCGTTGTGAAGTTGCGGGAAACTGTCAGTGTTTGAGTGGGAAAAGTGCGATAGCAAATTGTGTCTCTACCATCTTGACTCAGATAGCTTAAAATGCTATAAAAGAGGAATAAACCGAATTTTGTTAAAAAAATGAACGAAGAATTTGAAATAAATAAAAAATATCATATACTAGACGGCGAGGATGATGTTTTGTTATTGGATAAAGCTACTTTTACGGTGGGGAGATTTAAAGAGCTAGTCGCTAAGAAGTTTGATTATATACTAAATTATATCGAGGCAGTAGAAAAGGAATCTCGCAATAAATCTATATCTTATTGGATGCAATCTCTGTCGATTAATGAAGAAACAACTATTCAGGCAGGGGAGATAAACTGGAGTTCGCCTCAAGAAGGAATCGATTGTCAAATTCTCAAGATTGGTGCCAAAGGTTGGCAAAAAGGAAAGCTTAAAATAGAAGTTAATAAAAATTTCCAGTCTGTAAAAACCCAGACATCTATAAAGTTTTGTCCTGATGAACCACCAGAGCAAAAATCGCCTTTAGATGATATCAGACAATCAGAGGAATACAAAAAACTGAGCAATAATAACTGATAGCCCGATCGCGATTACAATACAATAATCGATCGCACCTATATCTGAACCTTAGATTTTCAACCGCAGATGAGGGCAGATGTACGCGGATGAACGCTGATGTTTTTTGGGGATGGACTAATGATAAATATAGAAGAATATGTCGATCGCACGGCTGAACTGATAAACTTACCATTAGACCCGGAACATCGTCCAGGCGTTGTGGTAAACTTCGAGAGGATAGCTGCGATCGCCCGACTCGTTACTGAGTTTCCTTTACCCCCAGAAGTAGAAGCCGCGCCGGTGTTTGAACCTTAGTTTTTTAACCGCAGATGAGGGCAGATGAACGCAGATGAACGCAGATGTTTTTTAGATAAGGCTGATGCGGTTGCTACGGCAGCGGCGGTTAAATGTGGTAAGGTTACGGCTACAGTGGCGGTAAATGCTGCTTTGGAACGGATTGCTGTTAAGGATAAAGCTTTTAATTGCTTTACTGCAATCACTGCATCAAGCGCAATCGCAGCAGCCGAAAAAATAGATAATTCGATCGCAAATAACGAAAACCCAGGCCCTTTAGCAGGCGTTCCCTTCGCAGTCAAAAACCTGTTCGACATCGGCGGAATTACTACTTTAGCAGGGTCAACAATCAACGCTGACAATCCTCCGGCTACCCAGGACGCGGCGGTGGTCGCCAGACTCAAACAAGCCGGGGCTGTCCTCGTAGGTACTCTCAACATGGACGAGTACGCCTACGGTTTCGTTACCGAAAACAGCCACTACGGCCCGACTCGCAATCCCCGCGATACTACGCGCATCGCCGGCGGTTCCAGCGGCGGTTCCGCAGCAGCAGTCGCCGCCGGTTTTGTACCCTTCACTCTCGGTTCTGATACTAACGGTTCCATCCGCGTACCGGCTGCTTTGTGTGGTGTCTTTGGGTTTAAGCCTACTTACGGCCGTTTGTCGAGGGCTGGGGCTTATTTATTTTCGAGTAGTTTGGATTGTGTGGGGCCGTTTGGGCGATCGATCAGAGATATGGCGCTGCTGTACGATATCCTGCAAGGCCCGGATTCTCGCGACCCAGTTTGCACTCAACGCCCGCCAGAACTTTGTTCGCCGCAGTTAAATCAAGGTATCGAAGGATTGCGAATTGCTGTTGCTGACGGGTATTTCGCTACAGGGGCCGAAGCGGAAGCAATGGATGCTGTAGAAATAGTTGCTAAAGCCTTGACAAATGTTTTAAATTGTGATATGTGCGTCGAAAAAACAACAAACCCCCCAAAAATAGGGGGGCTTGCAACTGTCACCATACCGGAATCCGATCGCGCCAGGGCTGCGGCATTTATCATTACCGCTTGCGAGGGGGGAAACTTGCATTTAGACAATTTACGATCGCGCCCTCAAGACTTCGATCCTGCCACGCGCGATCGCTTTTTAGCGGGAACCCTGATCCCTGCGACTTGGTACTTGCAAGCCCAGAGATTCAGACAGTGGTACCGCGATCGAATTCGCGAAATATTCCAACACACAGACATCATCCTCGCACCCGCAACCCCGATAGCTGCCCCTGAAATTGGCGTCGAGAAAATGGTAATAGCCGGACAAGAAATCTTAGTGCGTCCCAATCTCGGACTGTTCACCCAACCCCTATCATTTATTGGCTTGCCCGTTCTTTGCGTGCCCGTACAGCGGCCCGGCGCTTTGCCCTTGGGGGTACAAATTATTGGTGCTCCCTACAGCGAAGCGGTGATTCTCCGAGTCGCTGCGGTACTAGAATCGCAAGGCATTATATCTGCCGAATCAATTTAGTGCTAATAATTCTAGGGCTTGTTATTGCGGTGAAAGCGTCTCTTAGTCCTTCTGGCAATAGCTTTGCGCTTCTGCTTTTCCAACGGGGTTTCAAAGTGGCGGTGCTTTCTCATGTCGGGGAAAATACCCGCTTTAGAAACTTGTCGCTTAAACCGTCGCAGGGCTGACTCAATCCCTTCATTTTCGCCTATTACAACTTGGGTCATTATTTCTCCTTAGTGTTTGTCAGATCAAGTTTTATCATATCAAGGTTTTTGGCCGCGCAACCTGTTGAAGGTCGCGCGATCGGCCAAAACCCCAAAATTATAGCAAATCCGCTGCCATCACCGCTCTTGATTCTTTAGTGGCCGCAGGCCGACTTTGTATGTCAATGCGCCAATTATATTCGCGCGGTTCCATCGGTTTGGGCTATCAACTGATTTTCCTGCCGCAGGTAAGCTTGAATAAACGGGTCTAATTCGCCGTTCATTACATCTGCGATGGCGGTTGTTTCCACCCCAGTACGCAAATCCTTGACCATTTGGTATGGGTGAAAAACATAATTGCGAATTTGGTTGCCCCAAGCCGCCTCCACCATATCGCCGCGAATCTCGGCAATTTCCGAAGCCCGCTGTTCCTTAGCAATCACCAACAGCCTAGCCTTAAGTAGTGCCAAAGCTTTTTCCTTATTTTGCAACTGACTGCGTTCTTCTGTGCAGCGGACGGCCAAACCAGTAGGAAGGTGAACGATGCGGACTGCGGTTTCTACCTTGTTAACGTTTTGCCCGCCCTTGCCGCCCGCGCGGGAAGTCGTGATTTCCAAATCTTTTTCGGGAATGTCCAACTGTACGGATCGATCGAGAATTGGCATCACTTCGACGCCAGCAAAACTGGTTTGACGCTTGTCGTTAGCATTAAAAGGCGAAATTCTGACCAAGCGGTGAGTGCCTTTTTCCGATCGCATATAACCGTAAGCGTAGCGGCCGACAATTTCCAAAGAAGCAGATTTAACACCTGCTTCCTCTCCCTCGGAAATTTCCATTAAATGTACTTTGTAACCTTGACTTTCCCCCCAGCGGGTGTACATCCGCAGCAGCATTTCGGCCCAATCTTGAGCATCTGTACCGCCGGCCCCGGCGTTAATTGTCAAAACAGCGCCGCCTTCATCGTAGGGTCCAGATAGTAATTGTTGCAGTTCCCACTGGTCGAGTTCGCGGGTTAACTGAGAAAGACTCGATGAGGCTTCTTGGAACAGGGACTCGTCGGCTTCTAACTCCAGCAGTTCTAAAATAGCTTTAGCATCTTCTAAGCTAGTTTGCCAATTGCTGTATTGTTCTAAGTGAGATTTGAGGTCATTGAGTTCTTGGAGAGTTTCTTGAGCTCGATCTTGGTCGTCCCAAAATGCTGGTTGGGCGCAGATTTGCTCTAAGTCTTGAATTTTGGCTGTAAGTGCGGGGATGTCAAAGATAGTCCTGGGTTGTACCCAGTCGATCGGACAATGTTTCGATATTGTGTTTGATGTCTAGAACTTCCACTGTGAGTTCTCCTAGTTGTGGGGTGTATTTTTAAGTTTAGCTGAAATTTCGACATTTCAGCAACTAATCAGTGTCTCCCTGTCCAAATCAGTGTCGGGCCTTCCTTCTTATAAAGATCGAGCATGAAAACCCCGTGACTTTAGTCCGGGGATGAAAGGCAGAAGGAGGCTTTAGCCTCCCAGTTTCTTTTGTTGGATTTCAGGATTGCGCTGTAGAGTGCAACTATGTAAATCTTTATGAATTATTTGAGGTGTATTAAGCCGATGTTGTTAGTATAAGAAGTATCGTGATTAGGTCGAAGTCATGCTAGTTTTTGAGTTCAAAGCATACGGAAAAAAGCAGCAATTTGACGCTGTAGACGAAGCAATTAGAACAGTACAATTCATCCGAAACAAAGCATTGCGCTTTTGGATGGAGAACGAAAAAGTCGATAAGTATGACTTAAATAAGTACAGCGCTGTTTTAGCTAAAGAATGGACGTTTTGCGATGACTTGAACAGCATGGCTCGACAATCTAGCTCAGAAAGAGCATGGTCGGCAATCTCCCGATTCTACGATAACTGCAAGAAGAAAGTTCCTGGTAAAAAAGGATTCCCGCAATTTCAGAAAGACAACCGCTCGGTTGAATACAAGACTACGGGATGGCGTCTGGCTGACGATCGGAAATCTATCACTTTTACTGACAAAAAAGGAATCGGGAAACTTAAACTGAAAGGAACTCGCGACTTACATTTCTATCAGCGCAGTCAAATTAAGCGAGTGCGCTTAGTCAAACGAGCCGATGAATATTACGTCCAGTTTTGCGTTCAAGTTGACCGTTCCGAAAAGGTTGAAATTACAGGCAGCGCCATCGGGTTAGACGTTGGTTTAAAAGAGTTCTACACAGACTCTAATGGCGTTGCAGTTGATAATCCGCGCTTCCTGGGCAAAGGAGAACGCCGACTAAAGACAGCCCAAAGGCGGCTTTCAAAGCGAGTCAAAGGTTCAGAAAACAGAAAAAAGCTAGAGTGATTCTAGGGAAACGCCACCTCAAAATAAGTAGACAGCGTAAAGATTTTGCTGTGAAATTAGCAAGATGCGTCATCCAGTCAAACGACTGTGTAGTCTATGAAGATTTGAGAATCAAAAACATGGTGAAGAATCACTGCTTAGCTAAATCAATTAACGACGCATCTTGGTATATGTTTCGAGTGTGGATGGAATATTTCGGTAAAGTATTCGGAAGAATTACAATTGCCGTGCCAGCCAATGGAACAAGTCAAGAATGCTCTAGCTGCGGGACAGTTGTCAAGAAAAGTCTGTCAACGCGAACTCACGCTTGTCGGTGTGGGTGGGTAATTGACAGGGATTGGAACGCAGCCAAAAACATCCTAAGTCGGGGATTGAGTACGGCGGGGCACGTCGGAACTTGGATCTTAGATCCGAACGCTTGTGGAGAATTGACCGCTACCGATGTTGAAGTAATTCTGCATCGGCAAGTCGATTGTGCGAATCAAGAATCCCCTCGGCTTTAGCCAGGGGAGTGTCAAATATACTGCGAACCTGTTGAATTGAAAGTTTTACCGCATTCGTGAGCGCATACGTCCAACCTTTTAGAACAGGAAAAACTTTTTGTGAGGTCTTCGCGAAACCAATCTCTGGCGATCGCATCTTTCACCGATTGAGTTCTGAGAGAATTAAAACCATTGCCGTACTTTTCAATTAAAGCCAGCATTTGCGGTCTGTAAGTGTGGTTATAAATAGCGTATTTAGTATGGCTTACCCAACAGCAAGGCCAGAGTTCCGCTTCAAAACTGATGAAAATCTCTTTGCTGGCTTGAGTTTGGCAGCTAATTTCTACATTTCGGTAGTAATTGTTTAGGCTACCAAATTTTTCTACAGCTTGGATAAATTGGTCTCCCTGTGGATTTTTATATTGTTCCAACGATGGGGGTTGGAGTTCTTCGCTGGCTGGCTTTGATGGGACGACCGGAGTTTGAGCTGGTGCTTGAGAGGTTTCGATAGCTATAGCTTGATACCAAGCATAATTAGCTTTTTCTGCTTGCCCCAACTGCGTCAACACTTTAGCTAAATTGCGATAAGCTCCGGCAAAATTTGGTTTAAGCTCGATCGCCTTTTGGTAATAAGCACTAGCTGGCTGCCACTGTTGCTGTTGAGCATAAAGACTGCCGACATTAGCATAAACTTCTGGAAAATTAGGCTGAATTTTAAGTGCCTTGGCGTAACAATCTGCTGCTGCTTGCATCTTCCCCAAACCTTGAACAGCATTGCCTAAAGTTTTCCATGCTGCTGCAAAATTAGGTTGAATTTTTAGGGCTTGTTGGCTGGCTGCGATCGCCTCTGAGAGCTGTCCTTGTTTCAAACATTGCTCAGCTTGTTGCTGCAACCCAACAGCCGTCTGTGTTTGATTTTGAGGGGCTGACGCATTAGTTGTGGCTGGTTGGTTGGGGCGATCGCTTTTACCCTCTACCTGAGAGTTTTCTGCCTTCTGAGGCGGTTGATTTGCGGACTCTTTGTCATAAATCTCTTTCGCCACAAAACGAGAGGTAGCTTTTGGTACAAACTCGACAAATCCTAGTTGTTGGGCTAAATCCCGCGCTGCTTCTACTTGGTGCTGGTTGTGTTCAAATATCAGGTAATGCCAGACAGCTTTTCCGCCAGCTTGGATAAAGGCATTAACCGACTGCATTATCCTGTCCCAGTTGGTATTTTGGCGGTAGATGCTGTTAGTATCCGCCAAGCCGTCGATACTAAAAATTACGCGATCGTGTTCTCCTGTCATCGCCTTTGCCAGGGCTTGCCACCAGTCGGGATTGCGTCCGCTACCATTTGTGTACAGGCTGATATGAGGAACTCCCATGCGGTGCAAATACTCGATCGCCGGAATTGTTGTATTGCTAGTCATAGCATCGCCGTAGTTGCCACACATATACACCAAATCCAACTGAGAGCAAAACTCTTGTGGGAAAATTCTCTCAATATCCTCCATCTTTAATTCTGCCCCCGGCAAAATCGGGTTGCCGGTGCGGGGGCACTGGGGACAAGCTGCATTGCACCTGGAGGTAATTTCTACGCTGACTCTCCTGATATCTTCATATTTTAAGTACATGAGTTTTCCCCGATTAATTTGTGATTAATATTGAAATCGCGATCGACACAATTAGATAGCAAGAGTTTTGATTGAGTGATTAAAAAGTACAATTATACCTTATGTCTGTCCGCTGTGAACATGGTATAAGTTTTTTGTATGAGGGACAGAGGAGGCGAGGACTACTATCTTGATTCCAAATCTTAATTAAAAAAAAACCGCGGCTGGATGTCGATCGAGCCGCGGTTTTTTTAAGCTAAAGTTTCAATTAATCGCGGCTGTTGATAGCAATCAGCAGGCGCAGAATGAAAATGAACAAGTTGATGTAGGTTAAGTACATCGACAGAGCGGCGGGCAAATACTGGTCGTCGCGGTAGCTGCGGGGTAATATGTAAAAATCGACGATCGCAGCGCCGGCAAATATAAACACGCCGATGCCAGAAATGCCAATTTCCAACCAGGTTGGGGTGTAGACGCCAAATAGAGAGAGCAGAAACTGACCGCCAACGACGACTAACAAAGCAATCACACCTAAACTGATAGTTTTGGTGAGCGCCATGCCGTCTTCTTCAGAAAGGTTGGAGCCAATTTGGCGGGCGGCGATAAAGGTAATGCCGCAGCCGAGAGCCGCAAAAGCGATGCCGGAGATGCCGACGCCTTGGGTTCTGAGGGCTGTAAATACCAATCCGCTGAGGGTGTAGCCGGAAAGCAGACTGTAGGTTGCCAGCAGGGGCAAAGCGGTGTTTTTGTTGCCTTGTTCGGCGGCACCGCGGGCGATGAAGAAGAGAATCAATTCTACGACGATCGCAGCAATGAAGGTGGGAAAGAAGATCCCAGGATAGTTGCGGATCACTCCCAGGCCCCCGTAGGTGCCGACAGCAGTTAAGACAAGTCCGCCGCCCACGAAGGGGAGAGCGTTGGAGATGACGTTGGGGCCTACCAGCGCGTGGTTTTTGGCCTCGCGCACGGCTTCGCGGAAATTGCTAGTGTTACTCACGAGGATTTACCTAATTTTGGCTGAGAATTGCTATCTATCATTTTGACAGCTTTACACTGTGTTTGCAAAACTTGAAAGAGTTTAAAGATTTGATAAAGAATGGGGGTGAAATCACTCCAAAGCAGGGATCGATTGTTTATAATCGACTGCGTACAGGTCTGTGCCGTGTCGCTGTCTCGCACTGTTGCGCGTCGTGGCAAAGCTATAATTGAGTTTAAAGGGCGGGCGCTATCTGCAGCCAGGGGCGAGCTTAAAGTCAATCAAATCGCAGATAGCGAATGTAAATCAATTTTGGATTGGGGATTTACGATTGGGGATTAAGGAGTCTATGCTAGAGGCAGGGGCCACAGTTGATTTTAGGTTTTTGATTTGCAACTTATTTCAAACTAGGGACCTGAAACTTCAATAATCTAAAATCTAAAATCTAAAATCTAAAATCGGTTCCGTTAATTGCTAAGGTAGCTCAGACAGAGGATACCCATAAAATTAATGAATAGATCGAGTTATATCTACAAACTGCTAAAGAGGTAATGTCCAATGCCCACCTTTTTTGATCGCAAATTATTGCCACCTACAGCCGGAATATTATTGGCTGCCGCTGCCGTTATTTCCGGTGGTCAAGCTGCTGTTGCAGCTAATGTCGGAGCCGTTGCTACCGCTACTTCAGGGCAGGGTTCAGAACATTTGCTGCTGGCTGATAATATCGCTCAACTCCCCCAAGGTACAACTTCTTCAACCCCCAACCGGGGGACGGCAAACCGCGTACCTCTGCCCGTAAGAATTCCTGAGCCTTCGACGGTGGTAGGGTTGGGTTTAGTTGCGGGTTCGCTGGCGCTGACTCGCCGGAGAGTGAGAGTTAAAAATTAGACTTTTGGCAAAAAGTCTAATTTTTGGATTTTTAACCGCAGATAAACGGAGATCAACGCAGATAAATGCGGGTATCAGGATTTTAGCCGATCGCGTCGCGCAGAGCATTTTTAGTCATAGCTGCGATCGACTGTTCGGTAGCTTTGGGCAAGTGATAGTATTTCCCTCCAGAAGTCTTGGCCAATTCCTTCGCAAAGCCAGTCGAAATAAACTTGCTCTCGGTATCAATTACCAGCAACTGCATTCCCAACCCACGAATTTTGGCAGCAATTTCTAACAATTCCTGCTTAATATCAGGCTTTTCTCCATCTACAATCGGTTCGCCCAAAGAACGAGCCAAAGGAATATTGCCGCGTCCGTCAGTAATGGCGACAATCGCAACTTGACCGATATCTCCAGACTGACGCGCGTTGACTCCCACCCGCACTGCTTGAGTCAAACCGTGGGCCAGGGGAGAACCGCCTCCGCAGGGCAACCGTTCCAAACGCTTGCGGGCCAAGGCTATCGAACGAGTCGGCGGTAGCAGCACTTCTGCTTGTTCCCCGCGAAAGGGAATCAGAGCAACTTGGTCGCGGCTTTGATAAGCTTCTGTGAGTAGCTGCATGACTGCGCCTTTGGCCGACTGCATCCGGTTGAGGGCCATCGAACCCGAAGCATCGACGACAAAGACGACTAAAGCTCCAGCTTTTCTAGCCAAGCGCTTCGCCCGAATGTCTCCCTGTTCCACAAATACACGGCGCTCAACCCCTCCTTGCCCCCCCTTGCTAAGAGGGGGTTGACTCGCCTCTTGCCCCCCCTTGCTAAGGGGGGGTTGGGGGGGGTTAGAATTCCTGTCGCGGCGGGCTTTTTGGTAGGGTGCGGCGGCTCTGAGGGTGGCGTCAACGGCGATGCGGCGGACGGGGCCTTTGGGCAATACCGGCTTGACATAACGGCCTCTATCTTCCGAGAAAATGGTGCTTCTGCTGCCCGATTTGCCTTGGCGGCTGGCAGCTTGGGCGAAGAAAAGCACGCTGGGGTCGAGAATTACGCCTTCGGGGTCGAAGAGAAATTCTTCGGGAATGGTATCTTTTTCTGGTTCTTCTTCAGGTTCTGGGTTGTCTTCATCCTCTTGGTCTTCTTCGTCTTCTTGCTCGTTTTCTGGTTCGTCTTGTTCTTGTTCTGACTGCTTTTGGGGAGGCGGTGGGGGGGGAGGAGGAGGAGAGTTTTCGTCGTCTGGGGGAGTTTGGATGATGGTGGCGCGGGGTACGATGACTAATTCTACGGCGCGGCGCAGGTCTTCGGCGTTAACTTCTGTGCGTCCCTCGATGGCGGCGGCAGCTTTGGCGACGCGGACTGCGAATATTTCGGCCCGGTGTCCTTGAACGCCGCCCCGGATGGCTTCTTCTACTAGGTAGGCAATTTGTTCGCGTTTAATGCTGACATCTTTGAGCCATTCTCTGGCTAGGATGATTTGGGTTTTGAGGTGGTCGGTGTCTTCGCTGTATTGATTGAGAAAGTCTTGGGGAGAGCTGGAGTAGGATAAAGCTTGTTCTACTGCATAGACTCTTTCTTCTATTTCGAGTGCTGCGTCGGCTGAAAGTACGATCGCGATGCGATCGAGCAAATGTTCTCTCAGCGGCCCTTCTTCGGGGTTGTAGGTGGCGATAAATAGAGGTTTGCAGGGGTGTTGGAAGCTAATGCCTTCGCGCTCTATTTGGTTGCGCCCTTCGGTTAATACTGTTAGCAATTGGTTGGAAATGTTGTCATCGAGGAGGTTGATTTCGTCAACATAAAGTACGCCTCGATTTGCTTGGGCTAAGAGTCCGGGTTGAAATACGGTTTGGCCGAATTTTACTGATTGTTCGACATCGACTGAACCTAAAAGTCTGTCTTCCGTGACACCCAAAGGAATTTGAATGAATGGTGTGGGAATTATTTCAGTAGTTAAGGAATTAGTATCGGTGGTGTGGGTATCTTGCCCGCCATTTTCTGGTAACAAGCCTGATGCTTGTTCTGGAAGAATATCATTAGGTTCGGCGTTGCAAAAAGACTCTTTAACAATTTCAATGGGTGGCAGTAATGAGTGCAAGGCGCGGGCCATTACTGATTTTGCTGTGCCGCGGCGGCCTGCGATCGCAACTCCTCCCAATCCGGGATCTACTGCTGCTAACAGCAGGGCTAATTTGATTGCTTCTTGCCCGACTACGGCGGTGAGGGGAAAGGCTGTGGTGGAAGGGCTCAGGTTGGCTGCGGGCATAGGATTTTCGGATGTAAAAATTTGAACTTAATGTTTAGCTTACTTCTTGGAGTATTTTAACTTCTTGCGGCAGAATCACGGTAAAAGTTGAGCCGACTCCTATTTGTGATACTAACTCGATTTTGCCTTGCAGCAGCGTGACGAGCCGCGATACTATTGCTAATCCCAGACCAGTGCTTTCGGTGGGAAAGAGCTGTTTGCCGGCTTCTCCTGCTTGAAAGAAGGGGTCAAAGATGCGCTTTGTATCTTCGGGGGCAATGCCAATGCCGGTATCTGTAATTGCGATCGCCCACTTTCCGTCTCCAGCAGGGTGGCAACTTAATTCGATGCTACCAGATTCTGTATAGCGAATGGCATTGCTCACCAGGTTGGTCAGAATTTGTTGCAGCCGCTGTGCGTCAGCGATTACTTGTCTTGGGGCGCAGTCGCTGGTAACAGTGAGCTTTAATCCTTTAGCATCAGCAATTGGCTGCATCATTTCTACTACGGTGTTAATTACAGATTGTACATTAGTGGGCCGCAGGTTAAGTTTAATTTTTCCGGCCTCGGCGCGAGAAATTTCTAGTGTGTCATTAATCATGCGAAGCAAGTGTCTGCCGTTACGCAATACTCGCTCGATGTGTTCGATGCCGGGGAGAGTATCTTTGACTTCAGATTGCCATTTTTCTTTTCGCAGAAATAGTTCGGAATAACCAATAATTGAGTTGAGAGGAGTTTTAAGTTCGTGAGCCAAATGGTAGACGTTTTCTTGATGGACGCTGACCAGGCGAGAGAGTTCTTGATTGGTGAGTTGTAACTGAGTTTGGATTTGTTGAAGTTCCTGCAGCCTCTGAGCAACGTAGCTGTTGAAACACTGGGCAATTGCTTCGTCTACTACGGCATCTATCAGCCTAAAAGCTCTGAATACGTCGGCGGTGGTTCCTGCTAGCAATTCTGATTCTAACTGCGAGAATATTACTTGACGCAATAAGTGGTATTCCCGGGCTACTTCGGCAGCATCGTAGCCTTGTTCGGCTCTGAGAAATCCGTGATCTAAACTGGCTTCAATTAATAGTTTTATTTCGCTGTTTTGATATTGGGAAAGCACTGTGGCCATCGCCTCCAGCAGGTGAGGTATGTGATTTTCGATTGCTGAGTGCGGTAAGGCGTCAGCGCTTTCAATTTTCCGATCCTGACGCACTGCTTCAATCCAGTTCTGGACGATAATATCGGTTTTTTCGGCGAGCACTTGGCTGTAGTCCATAATGTCTGCGTGGGGGTTGAGTTTGGCAGAGATTGCCCATGCTTCATTGTAGTTGAGCGATCGCCCGATCGCCATACCAAACTTCGGGCGATCGCGACCCTGCCGAAAGAAGTAGTTTTGAGGTGATTTTTTCCCTGTGCCGGAGAGTTCTTGATGAGCCGCTCCCAGCTTGTTGCTGCCAAAATCAGCACTTAAATTTATTGACAGAAGAGCCAGGAAGTAGTATATTCACTCGAACCGAGACTTTTTAATTTTTAAGTTTTATTATTTTCAGGGGACTAAATGGAAAACGTGCAAGCTGTGATTGCTGCAACAACATTTATATGTGTAATTTTCTTAATAATTACAGAATGGATACACCTCACAGTTGCGGCATTTCTGGGAGCGGTGATTCTGGTTTTTACCCACGTGATGACGTTAAACAACGCGATCGAATATATCGGTCGGAGTCACGCCACGCTGGGCTTATTTTTCGGAGTCATGGTAATGGTGAGAGCCTTTGAGCCTACCAAAGTATTTGAATACTTGGCAACTCAAATTGTGCTTTTGGCTAAAGGCAAAGGCAAAAATCTCTTGCTGGGTATTGTCGCAATTACTACGCCAATTTGTTCTGTTTTGCCCAATGCCACGACAGTCATGCTGCTAGCACCATTAATTCCGCCAATGGCAGAAGAAGTCGGTGTAGATTTTGTGCCGTTACTGATTTTAATGGTATTTGTAGCTAACAGCTCGGGACTGCTGACAATCGTGGGCGATCCGGCCACATTCATTGTCGGCGATGCTATTAACATGAGCTTTACAGATTACCTGGTAAAGTTAAGTTTGGGCGGGGCGATCGCATTAGCAGTTATATTAGTTATGTTGCCTTGGCTGTGGAGCGAAATTTGGCACAAGAACTTAGACGATTTGGAACATTTGCCCCACCCAACAATTAATCACCCGCGAGTCTTAGCAGTGGGCGGTGTAATTATAGCTTTCGTGCTGACATTTTTTGTAATAGGAGAGTCTCTGCCCGTGCCTATTTCACCGGCAGCGGTTGCTTTGTTGGGGGCTGCTTTGGCAATGCTTTTAGCTCACCATTCCCAAATTGATTCTGTTAATAATATTTTGCGGGATTTAGATTGGAGCACCCTGCTATTTTTTATGTCTATCTTTGTGCTAATTGGCGGTTTAGAAAAAACAGGAGTTATCGGCAGTATATCTGGAATATTAGCAGTAATTTTAGGTAAGAATATTTTTCTGGGTTCTTTAGTTTTGTTATTTTTTGTGGGTTTGATGTCGAGCGTGGTGCCAAATATTCCGTTGGTAGTAGCGATGGTGCCGCTGCTAAAACAGTATGTAGTCAATATCGGACTCGCACCAGCAGAGGTGCTGGCTCCGGATTTTGCAGGGCAGTTTCCACCTGCTGTGCTGCCGCTTTTTTATGCGATGATGTACGGAGCAACTTTAGGCGGAAACGGCACTTTGGTAGGAGCTTCTTCTAATATAGTCGCGGCGGGAATTTCTGAACTGCACGGGCGCCGAATTTCTTTTCAAACTTTTCTGCGTTACGGGCTGCCTGTGATGGCGGTGCAATTAATAACTGCGGCTATTTATGTAACTCTTCGGTTTCTGATTTGAAGAAGTCATTAGTTGGCAGTTGGCAGTTGGCAGTTGGCAGTCAACAGTCAACAGCCAACAGTTAACAGTAATCTAAACTCCATCCAATTCTAAGGGAAAAATTACAGTGAAGGAGGAGCCAACTCCTACTTGAGAAACTAATTCGATTTTACCTTGCAAGAGCTTGACTAATCGAGAGACAATTGCTAGCCCTAACCCGGTACTGTCAGGAATGCCACAGTTCAGGGAGTTGTCGGCTCGAAAGTAGGGTTGAAAAATCCGCTCGCAGTCTTCAGGAGCAATACCAATTCCTGTATCTGAGACCGTTACTGTCCAATATTTATCTGGCAAAAGTTCGCTTTTTATTGTAACAGTACCGGCTTTGGTGTAGCGAATGGCGTTGCTCGCCAAGTTGGTGATAATTTGCTGCAAGCGCAAGCAATCTGTCACCACTAGATCGTCTGAGAGATGGCACTCAACAGCTATCTCTAAACCTTTGGCTTTCGCTAGAGGCTCGATTATTTCAACAACAGTGGCGATTACATCTGGCAGTCTGATTGGAGCTAGCTGTAACTTTATTTGTCCGGCTTCGCACCGCGAAATTTCCAGAGTATCGTTGATCAATCTCAGCAACAGCCGGCCACTGTTGAGGACTCTATCAATATGCCCTATATTGGGAACAGAACCTTTAATTTCGGAATAGTTTTGTTGCTGGCGCAAAAACAAATCTGAGTAGCCGATAATAGAGGTGAGGGGCGTTTTTAATTCGTGAGCTAAGTGAGATAAGTTCTCTTGATTGGCGCGAACTAAGCGAGTCAGTTCTTGATTTGTAAGTTGCAATTGGTTTTGCAAATCCTTGAGTTCTTGGAATCTTTCCTGGGTAAAGGTTTGGAAACATTTAGCAATTACTTCGTCGAGCGCCGTGTCAATTAACCGGTAAGCTCTGCTGACTTCTGCTGCAGAGGCTTTTAACAATTCTGGCTCTAAAGCCTCGAAAGTTACCCAGCGCAGCAAGCGGTATTCTCGCGCAATTTCCTCGGCGTCGTAGCCTTGTTTTGCCCTGAGAGTTCCGTGTTCTAAACTTTTTTCTACGAGTGTGCGAATGTCGCTCTCTTGGGATTGGGAAAGCATAGTTACGATCGCTTGCAGTACCATTGGAACGCTGTCGCGCACGCCATTGTAGGTGAGTTCTTTAGCGGTTTCGAGTTGATCGTCGGATCGTACAGCTTCGATCCAGTTTTGTATAATTATGTCGATTCGATCTTGCAGCGCGAGGCTAAAGTCTCTCATGGCTCAAGTAGAGAAATAAGTGGGCGATCGCATTTTATCTCTCTAAGCTAGTTTAATAATTAACTTTTTGAATAGTTTGTCAACTTTTGGGCTTCGCCGATCGGTAATAGCTACTCCTAAAGACCTATTGACAATATAATACGCTCGTGCGATTTTAAGTTAAATTGGCTTAAAACGTCAAGCCTAATCCAGCAATGCGCGCTCAGACCAAGCGTGTGGCTGGAGCGGAGGAACCTATTTTCGGGGCTAATTTCTTCAGAATTAAAAAGCAAAGTTAAAAATTGCCAAATTTGAGTGTAATTTTGGATTTTGAAATCTAAGGAGAAGGACATCTTTCAGTCCTAGCCCGTCAGCTAACTTCGCAGGCATTGAGAAGAGACTGAAAAGCCAAATTTCTGAAAAAGATTGTTTGCCTTCGTCAGTGTCTCAGGTTGGTATTGTTCAAAATTTTTGTACCTGCCCTGACTCTGAAGGAGATTGAAATGTTCATACAGCTTAATTTATCTGCGATCGCACTTGCATGAGTTGCAACGTGGAAGCGGGTAAAACCCGTTGTCATCCGAGATGCAGTTTTGTTGCCGGCGGCTGGTTTTGACTGCACGGGCGCCGGATTTCTTTTCAAACTTTTCTGCGTTACGGGCTGCCTGTGATGGCCGTGCAAAATAACTGCGGCTATTTATGTAACTCTTCGGTTTCAGATTGGAACAAGTCATTAGTCATTAGTCATTGGGCAGTGGGCAGTGGGCATTGGGGATTGGGCATTGGGCATTGGGCATTAGTTATCGGTCATTAGTCATTAGTTAACAGTCATTAGTCATTAGTTAACAGTCAACAGTCAACAGCCAACAGTTAACAGTAATCTAAACTCCATCCAATTCTAAGGGAAAAATTACAGTAAAAGAGGAGCCAACTCCTACTTCAGAAACTAATTCGATTTTACCTTGCAAGAGGTTGACTAATCGAACGACAATTGCTAGCCCTAAGCCGGTAGTGTCAGGAATGCTAGAACCCAGGGAGCTGTTGGCTCGAAAATAGGGTTGAAAAATTCGATCGCAGTCTTCTGAAGCAATGCCAATTCCTGTATCGCTGATGCAGAGACTCCACTGTTCGTCTGACAATAATTCGGTTTTTATGGTAATAGTACCAGCTTGGGTGTAGCGGATGGCGTTGCTCGTCAAGTTGGTGATAATTTGCTGCAAGCGCAAGTAATCTGTCATAACTTGATCGAGAAGCGGAGTGCAGTCAACGACTATCTCTAAATTTTTTTCTTTAGCCAAAGGCTCGATTATTTCGACAACAGTCCCGATCGCCGATCGCACATTTGTAGCAGTTAGCTGCAATTTTATGCGGCCCGCGTCGTAGCGCGAGATTTCGAGAGTATCGTTAATTAATCTAAGTAAGCGTCTGCCGTTGCTGAGGACTTTATCAATATGTGCCAAATTGGGAACAGAATCTCTAATTGGAGAACTGTTTCTTTGGCGCAAAAACAATTCTGAGTAACCAATAATAGAGGTGAGGGGAGTTTTCAATTCGTGAGCTAAGTGAGATAGATTCTCTTGACTGGCGCGAACTAAGCGAGTCAGCTCTTGATTTGTAAGTTGCAAGTGGTTTTGCAACTCCTGTAGTTCTTGGAATCTTGCCTGG
Organism: Microcoleus sp. Pol7_B2; assembly: GCF_036701035.1. Taxonomy (NCBI): domain Bacteria; kingdom Bacillati; phylum Cyanobacteriota; class Cyanophyceae; order Oscillatoriales; family Microcoleaceae; genus Microcoleus; species Microcoleus sp. Pol7_B2. The sequence goes on from NZ_JAUBQB010000041.1 coordinate 49,172, forward strand.
GTATAGGTTTGGAAACAATCAGCAATTGCTTCGTCGATAGCACTGTCAATTAAGCGGTAAGCTCGGCTCACTTCAGCGCCCGAGCCTTTTACCAATTCTGGCTCTAAAGCATCGAAAATTACCCTCCGCAGCAAGCGGTATTCCCGCGCAATTTCTTGGGCATCGTAACCTTGTTTTGCCCTGACAGTCCCGTGCTGTAAACTTTCTTCTATGACTGTCCCAGTGTCGCTGTCTTCTGATTGGGACAGCATAGTTACCATCGCTTGCAGTACGATGGGAAGGCTGTCGCACACGGAATCGTAGGTGAGTTGTTTGGCGGTTTGGATTTGCTCCTCGGCGCGAACCGCTTCGATCCAGTTTTGGGTAATTAGGTCAATTTTATCTTGTAGCGCTTGGCTAAAATCAATCATGGCCCTTAATATATAAATCAAGTCAGCGATCGCATTTTATCTCTCTAGGTTAGTTTAATAATTAAATTTTTTAATAGTTTGTCAACTTTTTTTGGGCTTCGCCGAGCGCTAATAGCTACTTCTAAAGACATATTGACAAAATTAAATGGTCGTGCTAGCTTAAGTTAAATTGGCTTAAAACGTCAAGCCTAATCCATCAATGCGCGATCGAACCAAGCGATCAAACCAAGCGTGTAGCTGGAGCGGAGGAACCAATTTTCGGGGCGAATCTCGACAGAATTATAAAGCAAAGTTAAAAATTTCTAAATTGCCAAATTTAAGTGTAATTTTTGATTTTGAAATCTAAAGAGAAGGACATCTCTCAGTCCTAGCCCGTCAGCTAACTTCGCAGGCATTGAGAAGAGACTGAAAAGCCAAATGTTCTGAAAAAGATTGTTTGGCTTCGTCAGTGTCTCAGGTTGGTATTGTTCAAGATTCTTGTACCTGCCCTGACTCTGAAGGAGATTGAAATGTTCATACAGCTTAATTTATCTGCGATCGCACTTGCAGGAGTTGCAACGTGGAAGCGTGTAAAACCCGTTGTCATCCGAGATGCTGTTTTGTTACCTGCTGCGGGTTTTTTGGGAATTCTTGGCTTGTGGTGGATTGTTGCCAGCTTCAAAAGCGATTTGATTCCCACTCCCTATCAGGCGTTTATAGCTAATTTAGATTACATATTGCATCCATTTTATCAGCGCGGGCCTGGAGATTTAGGCATTGGCTGGCTGCTGCTAGCGAGTTTGCGACGGGTGTTGGTGGGATTTTTCCTGGGCGCAGCAGTGGCGATTCCCGTGGGATTTACGATCGGGATGTCGAAACCGGCAATGATGGCGCTCAATCCGCTGATTCAAATCTTTAAACCCGTGTCGCCGCTAGCGTGGCTGCCGATAGCTTTATCGATTTTTAATTTAGCAGAGCCGTCGGCAATTTTTGTCATATTCATCACGTCTTTGTGGCCGACAATTATCAACACTGCTTTGGGAGTTTCTAGCGTTTCCCAGGATTATCTGGATGTGGCGCAAGTGTTGGAAATGCCCCGCTGGAGGCGGATTACCAAAATAATTTGGCCGGCGAGTTTGCCATACGTTTTTACAGGTTTGCGGATTAGTTTGGGGATTGCTTGGCTGGTGATTGTGGCGGTGGAAATGCTGACAGGCGGTGTGGGAATTGGCTTTTTTGTCTGGGATGAGTGGAGCCGTTTGAATCTGAGCTCGGTATTTTTAGCGGTGTTGGTAATTGGCATAACTGGATTGTTGCTCGACGCTGCTGTTGACAAAGTTCAGGAGTTGGTAACGCATCGATCAATCATTAATCATTAGTCATTAGTCAATTGGCAGTTGTTAGGCAAGCAGTTGCCTGTTGTCAACAGTTAACAGTCAACAGTCAACAATCAACAGTTAACAGTCAACATTTAACAGTCATTAGTCAAATTAAATATGAGTGATAAGTTTTCCAATGAATGGAACCGCCGAGAGTTTTTGCAAGGAATGGGAGCGGCGGCGGCGGGAATGGCTTTATCTGGTTGTGGAATTAGCGCGGATCGATCGGCAAAAGGACTCACGGAAGAAGCCTCAGCCGTAAAGCCGGTTGTCGATTCCCGAACCTTAGAAAAACCAAATTTAACCGTAGGATACGTGCCGGTTAACGATTGTGCACCATTTGCGATCGCCTGGAAAAAAGGCTTTTTCCGCAAATACGGTTTAAACGTCACACTCAACCGCGAAGCAAGCTGGGCAACCTCTCGCGATGGCGTCATCTTCGGCCGCCTCGACGCCTCCCCAGTCGTATCCGGCGCCGTCACAAACGCCCGAGTTGGCGCCGAAGGAGCGCGCCACGCACCCCTGTGCGCGGCAATGACAATTCACCGCCACGGCAACGCCATGACGATGAACAAAGCTATGTGGGATTCCGGTTTGCGCCCGTGGCACGAATACAACGGCAATTTGGAAGAATTTGGCAAACAATTTCGAGCCTTTTTTGACAGTCAGCCGTCGGAAAACAGGGTTTGGGCAGTGGTTCTGAGTTCTGCTATTTACGAATACTTTGTCCGCTACATATCGGCGGCTGCCGGTGTCGATCCGTTCAAAGAATTTCGGGTAATTATTGTGCCGCCGCCGCAGATGGTAACGAACATCAGGATTGGCGCCATGCAGGCTTACATGGTGGCCGAACCTTGGAATACGCGGGCAATTCAAGGCAATTTGGGAGTGGGTTTTACCTTCGTGCAAGGCAAGGAAGTTTGGCTGGGACATCCCGATCGCCTTTTGGGAGTAATGGAATCATTCATTAACGAAAATCCTAAGACTTATTACTCGCTGGTTAAGGCAATGGTGGAAGCTTGTCAGTATTGCAGCAAGCCGGAAAATCGCAGTGAAATATCGGAGCTGCTGACTGAGCGATCGTTTACGGGGGCGAGACCGAAAAAAGGCGCGATCGACAAATTTACGCGACCGGCAATAGTTGGCGACTACAACTATGGAGGGTTTGACGAAAAAGATCGCACCCTACGATCGGAAGATGCAACTATTTTCTATGACATTCCTAAGAACTTACCTCAAATACCCGGAAATCATTCAACATTTATGTGGCAGTCTCAGAGTATTTGGTTGATGACTCAAGCCGCTCGCTGGGGACAGATTAAGGAGGTGCCAAAAAATGCTGAGGAATTAGCTAAAAAAGCTTGGAGAACCGACCTTTACCGCAAGATTGTTGCCGAAATGGGGATCGATTGTCCCCAGGAGGATTACCAAGTGGAACCTGCGGAACTTTTCATTGATAAAAAGGCATTCGATCCTAGCGATCCGGTGGGTTATTTGAATAGTTTTGAAATTCGAGCCAACCGCCCTCAGTCTTTTTTTCAGTCTTAATGTTTGACATCTTGCGCTTTTCCGACCGTCCCCCCAGGGACCTAAGTCCCTGGCTAATAGCTAAAGTCGGTTGAAACAGACTAAAATATTTTAGAAATTACGCAACCGTAAGGAAATCAAATTAACACTTTACTACTTTTTAGGAGAATACCGTGACTCAATACTTTTCTACTTCTATCGAAGCCAGCAGCCAAGTCCAGAAGCACCCTGAATTTCTGGAAATTAACAACTTGTTCAAGTCGTATAAAAGTGCGGAAGGTAGCGAATTTAGCGTCTTGGAAAATATCAATTTAAGTATTGGAGAAAACGAATATATTTCGGTAATCGGTCACTCGGGTTGCGGCAAATCAACGCTGCTAAAAATAGTGGCAGGTTTGGAAAAACAGAGCGCGGGAATGGTGACACTGGAAGGAAAAGAAATTCGCAAACCTGGTGCCGATCGCATGATGGTATTTCAGCACTACGGATTGCTGCCGTGGCTGACGGTGCGGGAAAATATTCGGCTGGCAGTTGATGAAGTTTTGCGAAGTCTTAGCCGCCCGGAGAAGATTAGTCTTGTCAACGAACACCTAGCAATGGTAAACTTAACGGCAGCAGCCGATAAATATCCAGACGAAATTTCAGGAGGCATGAAACAGCGGGTTGGGATTGCGCGAGCTTTGGCGATTCGACCGAAAATGTTATTAATGGACGAACCGTTTGGAGCGCTGGATGCTCTAACTCGCGGCAAGTTGCAGAAACAGGTGCTGGATATTTGGGAAAATCACAGACAAGCTGCAATGATGATTACTCACGATGTGGATGAAGCTATTTATATGTCCGATCGCATTGTGCTGATGACAAACGGCCCGGCTGCGACGATAGGTGAAGTTTTGTCAGTGCCGTTTGCGCGTCCGCGCGATCGCCAAGAGTTGCGGGAATCGAAGGAGTATTACGAAATCCGCAACTATGCTTTGAATTTTCTCGATCGCTACTTTACTCAAGACGAATAACACCCGACGGATCGACATAACAATTTACTTAAGAGAGGTTAAGCCTGTGAATCTCAAAACAATGTTAGCGCGTTTTGAAAGTGCATTGGGATACCAAAATTTAGCAGAAGAAATGGTATTGCTGCCGGAGCCAACCTTACCAGTTTCTAAGAAATCCAAATCCCCAAAACAGGCAAAAACTATCAATTTTATTGTCGGTTACAACAGTTCTCCCCAAAGTCAAATAGCTCTCGATATTACCCTTTGGATGGCGCATCAAACTCGTTTCGTAACAACTAAAGAAGTCACGGTTCAAGTCGTCTACGTGATCGACGAATCGCCCAAAAATTACCGCGAAGATACTTGCAAAGTTGCTGTAGCAAATGCCTTGGCTGCACAGCAGAAAGTGTCTGATTTAGAGGAAACATTCGCCCTTAGTTGTGCAGCGCCTGCGCTCGCTTTACCAACCGAAATTCCATTGGTATCCGAGCAAAAAAATTGGGTAGATCCGCATTATTTCCAAGCAATTTACGGTCAAAATAATGAGTACGAGGTAGCAGATAAGTTGCTGTGGCAAGCGCGCTGTTTGGCTGAGGAGTGGCGCGGTTTATTCAAAGCTCATTTACGCATCGGGGGGGTTGCTACAGAACTGAGAAAGGTGGTTGAATTAGAGTCAGCAAATTTACTGTTCTTGGGCTGTGGTTCTGCCAACCATCGGCTGGTTAGGGAACTAGGCAATAATTTTCCCTGCTGCGTACTCGGGATTCCTTCGGCACTCAGCTATCACATGGATGTTCAGCCTGAAGAAAATTTGAGCAAGTTACAGTTGGCGACTACTATACCTGCACGTTAAACTTCTTCGCTCGTTGGGGCAGAATTTAATTATGTAAGGTGCGCTAGGCGCACCCTAGGACTATAATTGGCGCGCCCAACCTTTTTTTGCGTAAGTTCTATACCGATCAAAAATTAAAAATGGTTTTCTCGCTCGAAGTCCTAATTATGAGACAATTAGGACTTTTTTTGATTGTGGAGATTCTCAAAATTCTAGTCAAGGAAAATTATCGGAACTTATCTGACCGTAGACAATTCGTTAACTAATTTTATCCTTCCCCTGCACACAGAACGCAGCAGCCGATCGATCGAGCGTTTGTCTTCCTCAGTCAAATTTTCGTCAAAAATAGCAGCCATCAAACCATACCTATCGGCTAGAGTAATGTAGCCATTTTGATTCACTTCGGCAAACAGCTCGCCCAAAGCAGATGGAATCAGGTGGACAGGAGTTTGCATAGTAATTGACTCTCTACGCGACGATCGGGCGATCGGGCGTTTCTGCCGCAACAAAAGGCGATCGCACTATAAAAATTTATAGCTGTATTGCCTTTAAACGTGTGACAATAAACAGCAAAATTTGTGAAGTAAATCACATTTAAAATTGGCAAATTATGAGATAGCTTGCAGGTGCGTTTTACGGAAGACCGAGCAACTGCAAACTTGATGTTTTCTAAAGATTGAAAATCACCACTTCCTCCACAGGTTCAGCCAACTCAAACTTAAACACCCGGGAATAGAAATAGAATTCGCCGTCAAGAGTTCTTTTGATATTTTCAGCGCGGCGAAAACCGTGGTGTTCCCCTTCATAAGCAACATAAGCAACCGGCAAACCTTTAGCTTTCAATATCTCTACCATCATTTCCGCTTGATTGGGCGGAACCACTTTATCTTCTAATCCTTGAAAAAAGATAACGGGACAAGATAAACGTTCGGCGGAATGAATAGGCGAACGAGCCACATACAAATCTTTTCTTTCAGGATAAGGCCCGATCAATCCATTCAGATAGCGTGCTTCAAACTTGTGAGTATCCGTGGCCAAAGCTTCCAAATCGCTAACTCCATAATAGCTCGCACCAGCTTTAAACACATCGCGGAAAGTAAGAGCGCACAGAGTAGTGTACCCACCTGCGCTGCCTCCGGCGATCGCCATTCTTTCGCCATCAACTAAACCCTTTTCAGCTAAATATTTAGCACCATTAGCGCAGTCGTCAACATCGACAATTCCCCAACTATCTTGCAGTCTTTTTCTGTATTCTCTGCCGTAACCAGTGCTACCCCCGTAATTAACATCGAGCACGGCAAAACCGCGACTCGTCCAATATTGAATTTTCAAATTCATGCTGCTAGAAGTAGCAGCAGTGGGGCCGCCGTGACTTTTGACCACAAGCGGCGGTTTTTCACCCGCAGGTGCTGCGAAATCTTGATTTTTCGGGGGATAGAAGAAACCGAAAGCAGTCAAATTGTTTTCCGTGGGGAATTCAATTGGTTCCGGTACAGAAAGATAACCCGGATTGATGCTTAAATTGCTCGATTGGCGCAAGATTTCTAGTTTATTTGTTGCTAGATTTAGTTGGACAATAGCAGTAGATTCAGTCGGCGAACCTGCCAGAAAAACAACTGTTTCTCCCCGCCCTTTGACAGACGAAATATCAGTGTAAGGCGTCTCAATTGTTGTCAACTGCTTTGTCGTTAAATCGAGACTCGCTAAATGCCACTGGCCTTGCTGAGTGTAGGTGCAAATAATTTTGCTTTCCGAGACAATGGCATAAGTAGACATTCCAAAAACCCACTGAGGAAGTCCGAATTCAGCCGCCATCTCGCACAAGCTGGTTTCTATCTCTGCTTCCCCCCTTACCAAGGAGGGATTGAGGGGGGTTCTAGATTGCCAGCGGTAGAAATTCCACCAGTTAGACTTGTCAGAAACAAAATACAAAACTCCATCGGGCGACCATTCCGGTTGAAAAATCGACTCATCAACCCCGCCAGCAACTAAGTATTTTTCCCCTAAAGAACCGTCAGCATTAATTTCTGCTACCCACAATTCTGTGCCATCCCACGGCATATTTGGATGGTTCCAACAAATCCAGGAAAGTTGAGAACCGTCTGGACTCAAACGAGGGGAAGCATAAAAATCATTGCCCTGAATTAAGATTTGAATATCTTCGCCGTTATCTAAATTAATGCTAACAATAGTATTGACAGGTTCGCCCTCACCTGCATGGTCTTCGCGCACGCAAATCAGGCGATTTCTTTGCTTGTCAACTATCGCATCTGCATAGCAAGAATTAGCAGTAGGTGTCAGAGGTTCTGGTTGAGAATTTAATGTTTGAGTATAAATACGTTGGTCGGCAAAATGAGAAAAATAGACAACACCGCCAGCAACTGCAAAAGCAGCGCCGCCGTATTCGTTAACGCGAGTGCGAACATTAAAAGGATGCGGTGTCACGTCGCTGATTTTACCCTCAGGAGTGCGCCGCACGAGGACGCTTCTTCCCGCTTCCGAAGGCCTTCCCTCAACCCAGTAAATATCATCGCCGTCAATAGCAATTTGTCCGAGTCCGACCGTTCCAGAAACAATTAAATCGGAAGAAATAGGCGATTTCCAAGAGCCGTAAGGTGATACTTTATTCATATAGTTGAGGCAGTTGTGTTTCTCGCACAAAAAAATTAATATTTGTACTTTACACTACTTCAGTCACCGGGGAAGCAAAATGTCAAAAAAACTCGTACTCATGGATCACGACGGTGCAGTTGACGACTATCTCTCAGTCGTGTTGCTAATGACAATGGAGGAAGTCGAAACTCTGGGAGTAATTGTAACTCCTGCGGACTGCTACATTCAACCGGCTGTGAGTGCAACGCGCAAAATCCTCGATTTGATGGGGCGTTCAGAAGTTCCAGTGGCTGCGAGTACGGTGCGGGGACTGAATCCATTTCCGGTGTTATTTCGGCGAGATTCCTTTGCAGTCGATCGACTTCCCATTCTAAATGAAAAAGGAACCATTGACACGCCGTTAATATCAGAACCCGGACAAAACTTTATGGTGCGAGTTTTGCAAGATGCCGTTGCACCAGTCACATTAATGGTAACGGGGCCGTTAACAACTGTAGCGCAAGCTTTAGATATCGCGCCAGAAATTGAAAGCAAAATTCAAGAAATTGTCTGGATGGGAGGCGCCCTCAATGTTACGGGCAATGTTAGCAAAGATATGGAACCCGGACAAGATATGTCGGCGGAATGGAATGCTTACTGGGACCCGATAGCAATCGATAGAATTTGGCAAACCCAAATTCCCGTTGTCATGTGTCCTTTAGATATCACTAATAATGTACCGCTGACTGTAGAATTTTCCAATCTCTTAGCAAGACAGCGCCAATATCCAATTTCCGACTTAGCAGGACAGTGTTATGCCCTAGCAATATCTCAAGATTACTATTTTTGGGACATTTTGGCAACGGCTTATTTAGCGCATCCAGAATTTTACAAACTGCGAGAATGGGAAACAGAAATCATTACCAAAGGCATCAGCCAAGGACGCACCAAACTTAAAAGTGGAGGGCGAAAAATTCAAGCAATGCATACAGTAGACACCGCCAAATTTTACGATTACATATTACAACAGTGGGCAAGGTAAAAGTCACCATATCTGCTAGGGACGAGTGCGCCAAATTTCCGTAAAAAATCCGCCCTGACGCGAATATTTACCTTCTCTTCTCTTCCCTCTCTTCCTCTGCGCCCTCTGCGCCCTCTGCGGTAAAAAAAAATCTCATCTCAAAAATGCAAAACATCAAAAAATGCTGCCAATTCTCTCAATTATCCCCTTAGCCCAAACACCTCCCGCACCTCAAGAAATAGTTCAAATTCAAGAAGTGCGACCTCTCCCCGGACAGTTGGATAACATACCAGTATTTAACAGCAACAGTCCAGAAGTAGTGCTGCAAGAAGGAATTTTGCTTTCGACATTTCCCCCGGATGGTAAAAGATTTCCGGCTGCACATTTAAACTTTCCGTTTCAAGGACGTTTCGACATATTTGCCCACCACATAGCCCGCGCACCTTCGCCGGAAGATTTGCGAACATTGTATCAAGGAGTAATTGTTTACAACCCGGGCAATAAACCAGTAAAATTAGATATATTGCAAGCTGCTAGTTATCTCAGTCAGCCCGATGCACCTTTTATTGAATTGCCGCCACAAGTCGATAATTCAAACAGTAATATTTACGCCGGGCCGGGAAGCCGCGCTGTGAATGATATTCTCAGAGGAAGGAGACAGTCAGACTTTGGGCCGGGGTTAATTATTCCACCGCGAAAAAGCCAACTGTTGATGAATCATCCGATACCGGTGCGGGGATTGGTACCGCCGCTAAACGGTCGATCGACCTTGATGCGGTTACGCAGCGATGGTAGAGTCTATGTTGCCAGTCTGGCGATGTTTGCCCGAGTTGATTCAGAGGAAAACGGACAGGGAAACGAGCGATCGCCCAACTTAGCAGAATGGCAAAACTTATTAGACAATGGTAATATAGCCGGGCCGCGCGATCGAGCTCCCACACCGCCAGAAATCACCGAAGGCCAACTAATTTACGGCCGAGTTGCCGGTGTAGCATTAGGTTCAGAATGGCGAGCACTTCTCTCAGACAACCCCGCCACCTCAAACCTAGCAATTCCCCAACCCGGAACAGCATTTTCCTACCCATTAAGCAGCCTCCCGCGCGGAATGCTGGGTACAAATCAAGTGCAAAGTGCGAGGATGCTAGTCCGCTACCAAGATACAGCATACCGCGCCCACGGCAATTACGGAATTCAATACAGTCTCAGCTTGCCGCTGTACAATTCTACCAGCAACAACCAAACTGTAACTGTCACCATTCAAACTCCAATTAAGACAGACAAATTAACTTCAGGAGGACTTAGTTTTTTAGAACCTCCGGCACCTCAAACTTTTTTTAGGGGAACGGTCAGAGTGCGCTATACTGATGACAATAAAGTGCCTCAAACTCGGTACGTGCATTTAGTGCAGCGGCGGAGACAGCAGGGAGAACCTTTGGTAAAATTAGAGATGAAATCAGGAGAAAAGCGACTTGTAGAAGTGGATTTTATTTATCCGCCCGATTCGTCGCCGCCACAAGTTTTGACCGTGAAAACAAATTAAATTTTAGCGGCTGCTACGGGTAGGCAGACGCCTACAAAGACAATGCGTAATTAACCAGATGTGTTTTTATTTTTGCGCTGCGCGGAATTGATTTGTCTCTAGTTGCTATCGGCAAAAAAAAGATGAACTTATCAAAAAATTTCTGGATTGTTGCTTGTTTTGTGTACGTTTTAATTCTTCTCAGTATCATGCTTTTAGCAGGTACGGGGAAATTAGTCAACTTTCCTCTCGCTCATCCGCCTTATGACAAACTAGGCCACTTTATTTTGTACGGAATAGCATCTTTTCTGTGCCCGAGAGCAACTGGCAAAAAAAATATCAATTTGTTTAATTATTCAATTCCTTTCGGGCCCGCAATTTTTACCCTGTTCACTGCTGCGGAAGAATTGCTGCAAGGGATTTTACCAAATCGCAGTGCTAGTATTGAAGATTTTTTATTTAGTTTTTGCGGGATTGCAGTTTTTTATTGGATTGGAGAAGTTTGGGATAGAAAAAAAGGGCATTGATGATATAGAAGGAAGAAGGAAGAAGGAAAAAGGAAGAAGGAAAAAGGAAGAAAGAAGAAGGAAGTTTCTAGAGTGCACAATGCGAACCGGTTGACGAGTGTCAGCCACTTTTTTTTACTGGTGACTTTGCGCGCACGGGTAAAGAGATACAGCAAATTCCATGTAAATGTGGTACACTACATTCAGTACATCAGCAGAAAAAATGAAAGCTTATTCGCTCGAG